>NZ_JBPFDN010000015.1:0-97209 GCF_059414985.1 Arthrobacter sp. SAFR-044
ATCCCCGCCAACCTCGCCCACATCGCAGAAGGCATCCAGGACTCCGGCACCACCCGCCAGGAAGCCGCCACCCTCCTCGCAGCCCATTCCTGACCTCACCTTCGTGAAGTTGCCATGAGCCGGACGCTGGATGATTCCAACGTCCGGCCCTTTGGTTTAAGTCACGTAGAATTGAGGCACTATGGCGAAATCCCCTGACTCCAGCAACTCCACCCCGGCGGGCTCAAGCGCGGTGAAGCGCGGCCTGTTCACGCGCAAGCCCAAGGAAGCTAAGGCCAAGAAGCCCAGCAGGCTCAAGCAGATCGGCGAGGTCTTTACCATGACCCGCCGCCACGACCCCATGGTTCCGTGGCTGATGCTCCTGGTGTTCCTCGGTGTTGTGGCCGTGAGCTTCCTGGTGGGTTTCTGGCTGGATAACTGGATCACCGGCCTGATCATCGGCATTCCCCTGGGTCTGCTGGCAGCAACCTTTATTCTGTCCCGCCGCGCTGAGCGTGCTGCATTCGCGCAGATCGAGAACCAGCCCGGAGCCTCCGGCGCCGCCCTGGGGACGCTCCGCCGCGGCTGGATCACGGAAGAACAGCCTGTGGCTGTCAACCCGCGCACGCAGGACGCCGTGTTCCGCGCAGTCGGCCGTCCCGGCGTCGTCCTTGTCAGCGAAGGCCCCACCCACCGGGTGAAGCCGCTGCTCGATGCCGAGCGCAAGCGCCTTGCGCGCATCCTGCCCAACGTCCCTGTCCACACCATCCAGACCGGGCGCGGCGAAGGCCAGGTGCCGCTGAGCCAGGTGGCAAAGCAGATGGGCAAGATGAAGAACGAGTTGACCAAACTTGAAGTCAGCACGGTATCCAAGCGCATCGCATCCATGGGCACCCGGCTTCCCATTCCCAAGGGCATCGACCCCTACAAGGCCCGTCCCAACCGCGGACGCTAGCTGATAGGACGCCCCGGTACCGGCCCTGCCGGCAGCCGGGGCGTTTTTTCTTGGGCCCGCACCGCCGCCCGCAGCCCCTTTCACCGCCGGCGGCACCATACATCACACGACGACAGGACATGACCGTGCACCCCAGGACTACCGTGATCCGTGCTTTCCGCATCCTCGCCGTGGCCGAGGCCTGCAGTTGGGCAGCGCTCCTCGCCGGCATGTATTTCAAATGGATTGCCGGCACCACGGAGATCGGCGTGCAGCTCGCAGGCCCTGTCCACGGGGCCCTGTTTATTGGCTACGGTGTTGCCGCGCTCATGCTGTGGCGGGTGCAGCGCTGGCCGTTCCTGGTGGCCGTGCTGGCCGGTGGCTCGGCGGTCTTCCCGTTCGCCACCCTCCTTTTCGAGCGCTGGGCCGGGCGCCGCGGTTACCTCAGCGCTGCCGGGGCCGCGGAACCCGCCCCTGTCCTTGAATCAAGCCGCGCCTAGGGGAACAGGCCTGCCGTGGAATCCGTTGAGCAGGGGCTGAAGGCACAGCGATCGCAGAAGGCGGAGGCGCCCGATCCGCGGGTGCAGGGGCGCAGACGGCTGGTCGCTCTCCTGTCCCTGCTGGGGGCAACCCTGTTCTGGGCCGGCAACTACGTTGTGGGCGCCGGCGCCGTCCAAAGCATCGACCCCCTGAGCCTGGTCTTCCTGCGGTGGGCCATCGCGCTGGTGCCGCTGCTGCTGATAGCCCAGCTGGTGGAGCGGCCATGCTGGCGGGAAGTCGCGGCCGCGTGGCCGTGGCTGCTGGCGCTCAGCGTGTGCGGGCTGCTGGGCTACAACCTCCTCCTTTACTTTGCGCTGGAACACACCGACGCATTCAATGCATCGCTGATCAATGCCTTCAATCCCGCGCTCATCACGCTCGCGGCCGCGCTCTTCCTGCGCGAACGGCTCACGCGACTGGCAGTCGCCGGCGTCGTGATGGCCCTGGCCGGCGTCCTCATCGTTATCAGTGGAGGGAATATTGGCAGGCTGGCCTCTGCCGGCTTCGGCACAGGCGAGATGCTTATGGTGGGGGCAGTTCTTGTCTGGACGGCCTACACCGTCATTGGCCGGCTGGCACCAAAGATCCCGCCGATTACCGCTACTGCCGTTCAAGCAGCCCTGGCGGTGGCCCTGTTGGCCCCGGTGCGGTTCGCGACGGGCGGCCTGGCCCTTCCCGCAACGGGCAGCACGGTGGCGTCATTGCTCTTCATCGCCATCTTCCCGTCGGTACTGTCCTACCTCCTGTGGAACCGGGCACTGACGGTCCTGCCGGCAGGCGGTGCAGGCGTGTTCCTCAACCTGATCACCGTCTTCACGGCAGTCCTCACCATTCTCACCGGACACGTCCACACAGCCGCGCAGTTTGTGGGCGGCGCCATCGTGATCGGCGGTGTAATCGTCACGAACGCGCCGGCCTTCCGCCGGCAGCGGCGGTCCAGGCAGCTGCCCGGCCAGAAGGACGCCCACTGACGCCCGTTGGGACGCGGGACTACCGCCGGATGAGGAGCGTATTCATGGCCTTGTCATGCAGCCCCCGCTGGTCCGGGTCGAAAATGACGGCGGGGATGACCAGGCAGAGGAGCACTGCCCGCACCAAACCAGCCAGCGGTCCCGGGGTGCCGCCTCCCGGCTTTATCACGGCGATGCCCATGATGCGGTGGCCGATGCTGTAACCAAGGGTTCCCACCAGCAGGGTCTGCTCGATGGCGAAGACCCCAAGCGTGGCCCAGGAATCGCCACCAAAGGCAAAGTTGCTGATCAGCAGCGCGATGCCCCAGTCGATCATGATCGCAACGATCCGGCGTCCAGCGCGCGCAATGGAGCCGGGGCCGGACTCCGGCAGTCCCAGGCGCTCCCCCGGATACTTTGAGATTCCGGAGGTATCCGGTCCAGTGAGCCAGGAGCCAATGTCTTTGCGATCTACCACCGTCCAAGTTTACCGATCCATCCCGCCGCGGCGCGCCCACAGTGTGGATGGGACTCGACCACACTGTGGACGGAGGATAGCGTGGACATAGCAGGGCATTCTGTAACCTGCCCGAAACAATGCGGACACGGACGGGAAATGCCGGATCCATAGTCTGTTAGCAGTTTCAAGCAATCCCCCGGCAGGTACAGGCGACAGGGAAAACCGTGCGTTCTCCCTGATTTTGGATTGCGCTGGATCACATGGCTTGCATGCCAGATATTTACATATGCGTTAGGAGCATAGATGTTCAAGACTGCGGACGAAGTCCTCAAGTTCATCAAGGACGAAGATGTAAAGTTCGTCGATATCCGCTTCACCGACCTGCCGGGCGTCCAGCAGCACTTCAACGTCCCCGCCAAGAGCGTTGACGCTGATTTCTTCGTCAACGGCCAGCTCTTCGACGGTTCGTCCATCCGCGGATTCCAGGGCATCGCCGAGTCTGACATGCAGCTGATCCCGGACGTCACCACCGCGTTCCTGGACACGTTCCGCATGGAGAAGACCCTCGCGCTGAACTTCTCGATCGTCAACCCGCGCACCGGTGATCCCTACCACCGCGACCCGCGCGGCGTGGCCGAGAAGGCTGAGGCCTACCTGGCCTCCACCGGCATCGCCGACACCGCGTTCTTCGCTCCCGAAGCCGAATTCTTTGTGTTCGACAACGTCCAGTACCAGTCCTCCCCCGAGGGCAGCTTCTACAAGATCGACTCCGAAGAAGCCCACTGGAACAGCGGCCGCGAGGAAGAGGGCGGCAACCTGGGCTACAAGACCCCCGTCAAGGGCGGTTACTTCCCGGTCTCCCCCACCGACAAGCAGGCTGACCTGCGTGACGCCATGTGTGTTGCCCTGGACGAAGCCGGCCTCGAGGTCGAGCGCAGCCACCACGAAGTTGGATCCGCCGGCCAGGCCGAGATCAACTACAAGTTCACCACCCTGACCCACGCTGCCGATGACCTGCAGAAGTTCAAGTACGTCATCAAGAACACCGCTGACGCCTGGGGCAAGTCCGTTACCTTCATGCCGAAGCCGGTCTTCGGCGACAACGGCTCCGGCATGCACTGCCACCAGTCGCTGTGGAACGGCGGCGAGCCGCTGTTCTACGACGAGAAGGGCTACGCCGGCCTGTCCGACACCGCCCGCTGGTACATCGGCGGCCTGCTGCAGCACTCCTCCGCCGTGCTGGCCTTCACCAACCCGACGGTGAACTCCTACCGCCGCCTGGTCAAGGGCTTCGAAGCCCCGGTCAACATGGTCTACTCGCAGGGCAACCGCTCCGCCGGTATCCGTATCCCCATCACGGGCTCCAACCCCAAGGCCAAGCGCATCGAGTTCCGCGCACCGGACCCGTCCTCCAACCCGTACCTGGCCTTCGCTGCCCAGCTGATGGCCGGCATTGACGGCATCCGTAACCGCATCGAGCCCCCGGCTCCCATCGACAAGGACCTCTACGAGCTCCCCGCCGAGGAAGCCAAGGACATCCCCAAGGCTCCGGGCACCCTGGAGGAAGCCCTGGAGGCCCTGCGTGAGGACAACGAGTTCCTGCAGGCCGGTGGCGTCTTCACCCAGGACCTGATCGACACCTGGATCGAGTACAAGTACGAATACGAGATCCGCCCGCTGTCCCTGCGCCCGAACCCCTACGAGTTCGAGCTCTACTACGGCGTCTAGCACCACCGCTTCCTGAAGCAGCAAAGGCGGCCACCGGTTCATCCGGTGGCCGCCTTTCGCGTTGTCCGGGCCGCCAGGCCACGGACGGAGACCGTAAAGGTGGGGGCCCGCCTCCAGACGTGCTGAGACCGGGAGCCGGACCCCCTGACGAATGCCCCCCGAGACGAAGACTGTCCAGCCTTCCCCCCAACAAGGTTGGAGAGCACCGCCATCCACATAATCGGGCAAACGCTTGGCAAGCGCAATGCCGGTCCGGCGCGTTACGCCTGCGTCGTACGTGTGTCCGGCGCGCCTTGCGCCGGCGTCGTGCGTATGTCGGGTGCGGCAAAGCTGTGGAACATGGTCCGCTGCGGGCCCGCGGAGCCGCCCAGGTAGGGCCCTGCATCGATAAAACCGGCGCGGCGGTATGCGGCCAGGCCCGCGGGGTTTTCTTCATTGACGGAAAGTACGACGCCGGACTCGCCGCCTTGGTGCCGGGCGGTCAGCCTGCGTGCGGCCTCCACAGCGGCACTGGCCGCCAGGGTGCCGAGCCCCTTGCCCTGGTGCCTGCTGTCGATGAGGAAGCCCCGCAGCAGCCAGGCTGACTGGTCCTCGGGCCACCCGGCGAGGCAGGCGGCCCCCGCCTGGAGCGTCAGGAGGCCGACCGCCTTACCCTCCGACTCCACCACGTACGGCCAGCGCGATTCATCCGCCAGTCCTGCCAGCGCCATGCGCAGGGGGTCGCCCACGAAACGTTCCTGGCCAGGCAGCAGCGACATGCCGACGATCGCACCCAACTGGATGGCGCGGGCGTCTGCGTCCAGGTCCCGCAACGGGATGAGCCAGACCCAGTCAGTGCCCATAGAAGACACGTTCAAACACGGCCCGGGCCCGGCGGCTCACCCGCAGGTAGTCTTCCTCCAGCGCGGCTGCGTGACCCGGTTCGTAACCACACCAGCGCGCCACGGCCTCCAGGTCGCGGCGCGAGGACGGCAGGAGGTCGGAGGCCTTACCGCTCCAAATGACGTTTGCGGACCGGATCCGGCTGGCCAGCCGCCACGCGTCGGCCAGGAGCCCGGCATCGGCGGCATCCAGCAGGCCGAGTTCTGCTGCCGCTTCCAGGGCCTCCAGCGTGGACGTGGTCCGGAGTTCCCGATGTTTACCGGCGTGCTGGAGCTGCAGCAACTGCACCAGCCACTCGACGTCGCTGAGGCCGCCGCGGCCCAGTTTGAGGTGCCGGGCGGGGTCGGCGCCGCGTGGCAGCCGCTCCGATTCCACCCGGGCCTTAATGCGCCGGATCTCGCGCACGTCCTGCTCCGCCACGGTTTCCGGATACCGGATGGGGTCGATCAGCTTGAGGAAATCAGCGGCCAGGGTATCGTCGCCGGCCATGGGCCTTGCCCTCAGCAGGGCCTGGGCTTCCCAGATCAGGGACCAGCGGCGGTAATACTCGGCGAAGGAGTCAAGGGACCGCACCATGGCCCCGTTCTTGCCTTCCGGACGGAGGTCGGCGTCCATCTGGAGGACCCGTTCCGCCATGATGGCCGGTTTCAGGGGCTGGGTGAGGAGGCTGGACACCTTTGCCACGATGCGGCCGGCCTGTTCCTGAGCCTCCGCTTCCGTAAAGCCGGGCAGCGCCCGGTGGACGTACATGACGTCGGCATCGGAGCCGTAGCCGATTTCACGGCCGCCCTGGCGGCCCATGGCCACCACCAGCACGGTGGTCTTGAGCGGCCCGGCGGCGGAGACTATTCCTTCTGCCACCCGCAGGGCGCCCAGGACGGCGGCGCGGTCGGTGTCCGCCAGGGCCCTGCCCACGTGGTCCTGGTCCAGGAGGCCGGCGGAATCGGCGATGGCGATGCGCAGGATTTCCCGGCGGCGGATCAACCGGATCAGGCGCATGGCACTCTCCGGATCCTCGTGCCGCGACATCTTGGCGATGATTTCCTGCCACTGGGCTTCGAAACCCACCGGCAGCAGGTCCTTGTCCTGTCCCAGCCATGCCACGGACTCGGGCGAGACCTCCAGGAGGTCGGCTATCAGCCGCGAATTGGACAGCATGTGGCAGAGCCGCTCAGCCGCGGCGTTGGAGTCACGGAGCAGGCCAAGGTACCAGTGCGTGGTGCCCAGCGCCTCGCTGACGCGGCGGAAGGCGAGCAGGCCGGCGTCGGGGTCCACGCCTTCGGCGAGCCAGTCCAGCAGGACGGGCAGCAGCTGCCGCTGCAGCGCCGCCCGCCGGCTCACCCCGGCCGTCAGCGCCTCGATGTGGCGCATTGCGCCCTTCGGATCCCGGTAGCCGAGGGCCGCAAGCCGCCCCTGCGCCGCCTCGGGGGTCAGCCTGGCATCCTCGCTGCTGAGTTTGGCAGCCGTGTTCAGCAGAGGCCGGTAGAAGATGCGCTCGTGGAGTTCACGGACCGAGCGCTTGGTGCGCTGCCAGGCGGACAGCAGGGAATCCGGGCTGGGCCGTTCGTTGGAGAAGGGGCCCAGCACGGCCTTCGCCAGCGACCGCAGTGCCGGCTCCGTCACCGGCATCAGGTGGGTGCGCCGCAGCTGGAACAGCTGGATCCGGTGTTCCAGGAGCCGCAGGTACCGGTAGGCGTTGTCGAACGCTGCGGCGTCGGAACGGCCGATATAACCACCTGCCGACAGCGCGGCGATCGCGGAAGTGGTGTCCCGCCGTCGTAATGATTCATCTGCCTTGCCGTGCACCAGCTGGAGCAGCTGGACGGTGAACTCAACATCGCGCAGTCCGCCGCGGCCCAGCTTGATCTGGCGCTGCTCCTCGGCGGCCGGGATGTGCTCGGTCACCCGGCGGCGCATCGCCTGGACGGACTCCACAAAGCCCTCGCGCCCTGCCGAGCTCCAGATCAGGGGCGCCACGGCGTCCTCATAGGCCCGGCCCAGGGCGGCGTCGCCGGCAATGGAACGGGCCTTGAGCAGCGCCTGGAATTCCCAGCTTTCGGCCCACCTGGCGTAGTACGTCTCGTGGGAGGCCAGCGTGCGGACCAACGGGCCGGACTTGCCCTCGGGACGCAGGTTGGCGTCCACCTCCCACAGGCCCGGTTCCCTGGCCACGGAGGAGATGGCCCTGGAGATGCCGCTTGCCAGGGCCGTGCCTATGGTGTTCGCCTGGGCGTCCTCCAGGCTCCCGGCGTCCACCACGTAGATGACGTCGACATCAGAGATGTAGTTAAGCTCCCGGGCTCCGCATTTGCCCATGCCGATGACGGCAAGGCCGACGTCGGCGACGTCGGCAGCGCTGTGCTGCTCCGCCGCTTCCGCACGGGAGACGGCGAGGGCAGCCTCGATGGCGGCGGCGGCCAGGTCCGCCAGTTCACCGCCCACCGACGGCAGGAAATCCAGGGGATCCGCGGCGCAGAGGTCCTTGACGGCGAGGTCCACCAAACCACGCCGATAGGCGGTGCGCAGGGCCGCGTAAGCATCCGCGCCGGTAGCCGAGGCCACGGGCCGGGCGGCGCGGGGATCGGCGCCCACGGACTGCAGGAGCGTGGCGCGCAGCCGGTCCGGGTCGGCGGGCAGTGGCTCGGGGCTGGCCCGGACCCGGAAAGCCTCCAGATGCTCCGGGTGCCTGATGAGGAATTCCCCCAGGGCCTCGGACGCGCCCAGGACCCGGTACATCGGCTCGCTGTCTTCAAGGTCGGCGGCCGCCAGGTCCCGCAGCTGGGGGTGCTTCTCAATCAGGCGCACCAGCGACTGCAGGGCGGTGTCCGGGCTGGCCGCGAGTTGCAGCCCGGCGAAGAGCCTGTCCTGGTCCAGTCCCTCGAGTTCGCGCGCGGCAAGGAACCGTTCGCCCTTTTCCAGGTCACTGAATCCCGCCGCGATCAGGCGGCGAGCCAGGCTCACGCCGGGCACCTAGAGGATGCCGAGGTTGCGCTGCAGCTCGTAGGGCGTCACCTGCAGCCGGTAGTCCTGCCATTCGGCGCGCTTGTTGCGCAGGAAGTGCTCGTAGACCTGTTCGCCCAGGATCTGCGGCATCAGCTCTGAGTCCTCCATGGAGCGGATGGCGTCGTGCAGGCTGGCCGGGAGTGGATCATGGCCCATGGCCCGGCGTTCAGCGGAGCTGAGCGACCAGACGTCGTCCTCGGCTGCGGCGGGAAGGTCGTAGCCTTCCTCGATGCCTTTCAGGCCCGCGCCGAGCAGGACGGCGTAGGCGAGGTACGGGTTGGCGGCGGAGTCGATGCCGCGGTACTCGATCCGTGCGGACTGGCCCTTGCCCGGCTTGTACAGCGGCACGCGGACCAGCGCAGAGCGGTTGTTGTGGCCCCAGCTGAGATAGCTGGGCGCCTCGCCGCCACCCCACAGGCGCTTGTAGGAGTTGACGAACTGGTTGGTGACAGCCGTGAACTCGGGGGCGTGCTTGAGGATGCCGGCAATGAACTGCCGGGCCGTCTTGGACAGCTGGAACTCTGCGCCCGCCTCGAAGAACGCGTTGCTGTCGCCCTCGAACAGTGAGAAGTGCGTGTGCATGCCGGAACCGGGGTGGTCGGTGAACGGCTTGGGCATGAACGTGGCGTAAGTGCCCTGCTGCAGTGCCACTTCCTTGATCACGGTGCGGAACGTCATGATGTTGTCCGCCGTCTGCAGGGCGTCCGCGTAGCGCAGATCGATCTCGTTCTGGCCCGGGCCTGCCTCGTGGTGGCTGAATTCCACGGAAATGCCGACCGATTCCAGCATGGTCACCGCGGTGCGCCGGAAGTCCTGGGCCACGCCACCGGGGACATGGTCAAAGTAGCCGCCCTCGTCCACCGGAACAGGAGCACCGTTAGGACCCGGCTCGTGCGACTTGAGCAGGTAGAACTCGATTTCGGGGTGGGTGTAGCAGGTGAAGCCCATGTCCGCGGCCTTGGCCAGGGTCCGCTTGAGCACGTTGCGCGGATCGGCAGCGGAGGGCTCGCCGTCGGGGGTCAGGATGTCGCAGAACATCCTGGACGTCTGTTCCGTCTCGCCGCGCCACGGCAGGATCTGGAAGGTGGCGGGATCGGGCTGCGCCAGCATGTCGGATTCAAAAACACGGGCCAGGCCTTCGATGGAGGAACCGTCGAAACCCAGGCCTTCTTCGAATGCGCCCTCGACCTCTGCCGGGGCCAGCGCCACGGACTTCAGCGAACCCACGACGTCGGTGAACCACAGGCGCACGAAACGTACGTCGCGCTCTTCGATTGTGCGCAGGACAAACTCTTGCTGGCGGTCCATGATGGCCTCTTCTCCGGTCAACGTCCATGCTCCGGGTCCACGCGAGGGGAATGCCGGCAGCAGTTCATCAACACTGTACTAATCATTCTGCGCCGATGCCGAAGCCTGCGCCGCGCGTAACACAGCATTAACCTGGCGGGCCCCAAATGACACCCTCGGGCCGCCCCTGCGTCCGGTTCCAGGCGGCGCATCACCGGTGGGCCCCAGCTGCCGTTATGACGCTGATCACCCCTGCCCCGCGCTGGCCCCGGTAGCTAGGACGGCCGGTACCGCATTACGCTCATCCCATGGCCTCCAACAGCTCCGGCTCCAGCGCGTCCGCAGAAGTACCCGCCCCCTACGGCAGCGGCCCCGGCGTGCCTGCCCCCGCAGAACGGAAGCCGGCAAGGGTGCGCCTCCACCACCTCCAGCAGGCCAAGCGCGATGGCACCAAATTCGCCATGCTCACCGCGTACGAGCAGTACACGGCCGAGATTTTTGATGCTGCCGGCATCGAGGTGCTCCTGGTGGGAGATTCGGCGTCCAACAACGTCTTTGGCAACGAGACCAGCCTCCCGGTCACTGTCGACGAACTCCTCCCCCTCTGCCGGGCGGTGGCACGGTCGGCCAAACGCGCCCTGGTGGTTGCCGACCTGCCCTTCGGCAGCTACGAAGTCAGTGCCGAACAGGCCGTGGCCGCCGGTGTCCGGTTCCTGAAGGAAGGGCTCGCCCACGCGGTGAAGATCGAGGGCGGCAAGTACTACGCACCCACGGTCAGGGCCATGGTGCAGGCCGGCATCCCGGTCATGGCGCACATCGGCTTCACTCCGCAGAGCGAGCACGCCCTGGGCGGCTACCGCGTCCAGGGCCGCGGCGACGACGCCCAGCGGCTGATCGACGACGCCCGCGCACTCGAAGAAGCCGGGGCGTTCTGCGTACTGATGGAAATGGTGCCCGCTGAGACGGCCACGGCGGTTGACGCCGCGGTCAATGTCCCGACGGTGGGCATCGGCGCCGGAAAGGCCACGACTGGCCAGGTCCTGGTGTGGCAGGACATGGCGGGACTCCGCGGCGGAAAGATGGCCAAGTTCGTGAAGCAGTACGCGGACCTTCGCAGCACACTGCACGACGCCGCCACGGCCTATGGCGACGACGTCAGGTCAGGCGGGTTCCCCGGCCCGGAGCATTCGTTCTAGGCAGGAAACAGGCCATCAGTCGTCGTCGCCCTTTTCCCAGGCCTCGTTGCGCGCCCTGACCTTCTCGATGGCGTGCTCCGCTTCTTCGCGGGTCTTGTAGGGCCCAATGAGCTGGCTCCAGTCCGACAGCCGGTCCTCTTCCACTTCGTGGGTGTTGATGTTGAACCAGTACTCAGTCATCGTTGCTCCTCGTTCCGGCGACAGGAACCAGGGGGTGATCCACGTAACACAAACACTTACGCGCCCCTCCCCAGCTTGTCGGTTGTTAGGCGTTCTGTGGTGCCTTATATGATCAATCTATGCCTTCCCTTGCCTCGACTGCACCCATTGGCACCCTCACCCCGGGTACCCTGAGTCCGCAGCGTCCCGTCCCGGCGTCCATCCCCCGTCCGGAGTACGTTGGCAACCCCGCCCCCGCAAAATTCACCGGGTCCGAGGTCAAGTCCGCCGAAACCATCGAGAAGATCCGGATCGCCGGAAAAATCGCGGCCCAGGCCATCGTGGAAGTAGGCAAGCACATCCAGCCGGGTGTCACCACCGACGAACTGGACAGGGTGGGCCACGAATTCCTGCTCGACCACAATGCCTACCCCTCCACGCTCGGTTACCGCGGATTCCCCAAGTCGTTGTGCTCCTCCCTGAACGAGGTCATCTGCCATGGCATCCCGGACAGCACGGTGGTCCAGGACGGCGACATCCTGAACATCGACATCACGGCCTATCTCAACGGCGTCCACGGAGACACCAACTACACCTTCCTGGTGGGGGATGTGGACGAGGAATCCCGGCTGCTGGTGGAGCGCACCCAGGAGTCATTGAACCGGGCCATCAAGGCCGTGGCACCGGGACGCGAAATCAACATCATTGGCAGGGCCATCCAGTCCTACGCCAAGCGCTTTGGTTACGGCGTGGTGCGTGACTTCACCGGCCACGGCGTCGGGGAGGCCTTCCACACCGGGCTGATCATCCCCCACTATGACGCGGCCCCTGCCTACAACACCGTGATCGAAACCGGAATGGTGTTCACCATCGAACCGATGCTCACGCTGGGCACCGTGGAGTGGGACATGTGGAGCGATGACTGGACCGTCGTCACCCGGGACCGCAAGCGCACCGCCCAGTTCGAGCACACCCTGCTGGTCACCGAGACCGGCGCCGAAATCCTTACCCT
This sequence comes from Arthrobacter sp. SAFR-044, assembly GCF_059414985.1. Taxonomy (NCBI): domain Bacteria; kingdom Bacillati; phylum Actinomycetota; class Actinomycetes; order Micrococcales; family Micrococcaceae; genus Arthrobacter; species Arthrobacter sp. SAFR-044. The sequence goes on from NZ_JBPFDN010000015.1 coordinate 12,131, forward strand.
GCCGTAGCCTGGTCCATGCCCCCGGGGCATGCTGCCGGTGCAGACCGGACACCTGTCATGGGCCGCCCCAAGCTGGCCCTTTTCCTGCCCGCCCCTGTCAAGAACGGAATCCCATTGGCCAAGAAGGACGAGAAGTCGCACAAGAACGCACCGCTGATCGGCATCGACATCGGTGGTACGGGCATCAAGGGCGGCATTGTCGACCTGAAGAAGGGCAAGCTGCTCGGAGAACGGTTCCGGGTTCCCACCCCGCAGCCGGCCACCCCTGAAGCCGTGGCGGAGGCCGTGGCCCTGGTGGTGGCCGAGCTCTCGGCACGTCCGGAAGCACCGGAAGCCGGCTCCCCTGTGGGGGTGACCTTCCCGGGCATCATCCAGCACGGCGTGGTCCACTCCGCCGCCAATGTGGACAAGAGCTGGCTGGACACGGACATCGACGCCCTTCTCACGGCACGGCTCGGCCGCCCGGTGGAGGTCATCAATGATGCCGACGCCGCAGGCCTGGCGGAAGCACGCTATGGTGCCGGCGCGGGCGTCTCGGGCACCGTCCTGGTGATCACGTTGGGCACCGGCATCGGTTCAGCCTTCATCTTCGACGGAAAGCTGGTCCCCAACGCAGAGCTGGGGCACCTGGAAATTGACGGTTTCGACGCCGAATCGAAGGCGTCAGCTGTTGCCCGCGAGCGGGACGGGCTGTCCTGGGACGAGTACAGCGTGCTGCTGCAGCGCTACTTCTCGCATGTGGAGTTCCTGTTCTCCCCTGAACTGTTCATCGTGGGCGGCGGAATTTCCAAGCGCGCCGACGAATACCTTCCCAACCTCAGGCTCCGCACCCCGATTGTCCCTGCCGTCCTCCGCAATGAGGCAGGCATCGTGGGGGCAGCGCTGGAAATCGCGCTGCAGCACAAGCTGGCCAAATAGGAGTGGTGCCGGTGGCGGCTGCGGCTTCCCCTCCGCTGCCGCCACCGGAGTTTTAGAGCGGGCTCTTCTCGGAGCTCTTGGCCGGAGCGGCTGCGCCCTTGGCGCCTTCCCCGGCCTCGTGGCGGAGCAGGGCGATGGCGGTCTCGAAGTCCTCGAGGGATTCAAAGGCCTGGTAGACGCTGGCAAAGCGCAGGTAGGCTACCTCATCAAGTTTCTGCAGGGGCCCGAGGATCACCAGGCCCACCTCGTGGGCGTCAATTTCAGCGGCACCCGAGGCACGGATCTGTTCTTCGACTTCCTGGGCCAGCATGGCGAGGTCGTCCTCGCTCACGGGCCGCCCCTGGCATGCCTTGCGCACGCCGTTGATCACCTTGCTGCGGCTGAACGGCTCACCAACGCCGGAACGCTTGATCACGGACAGGCTGGTGGTTTCGACCGTGGTGAACCGGCGGCCGCATTCAGGGCATTGCCGGCGCCGGCGGATGGCCGAGCCATCATCAGCCATCCGGCTGTCCACCACGCGGGAATCAGGGTTGCGGCAGAACGGGCAGTACATGGCGTTCCCCCTTTTCGCTTGTGGTGTGAAACGGAATTCGAAGCCAGCAGCACCGCCGGGGGGCGATGCCGTGGCGTACCCAGTTTACGGGCAGATCTGGGGTAATAACAATCCTGTAATTACTACATGTAGTGGTGTCACCGGTCACCGTCGAACCGGGCCGTGACGGCGTCGCCGTGGGCCGGAAGATCCTCGGCCCGGGACAGGCTCACGATGTGTCCGCTGACCTCGGCCAAGGCTTCCCGGCTGTAGTTGACCACCTGGATGGCGCGTAGGAAAGTGGTCACGTTCAGCCCGGACGAAAACGCGGCCGTACCGCTGGTGGGCAGCACGTGGTTGGAGCCGGCGCAGTAGTCGCCAAGGCTGACCGGGCTGTAGTCGCCCACGAAGATGGCGCCCGCGTTCCGGATGCGCGCGGCTACGGCGGAAGCGTTCCGGGTCATGATTTCCAGGTGCTCCGCAGCGTAGGCGTCACAGGCCGCGATGCCCTGGTCCAGGCCGTCCACCAGCACGACTCCGGACTGGGGACCGGACAGCGCTTCCTGCACCCTGGCCGCGTGCTTGGTCGCGGCGGCCTGGAGTGCCAGCTCAGCCCGCACGGCAGCGGCCAGGTCCTCGGAATCGGTGATGAGGACCGATGCTGCCTTGGGATCGTGCTCGGCCTGGCTGAGCAGGTCGGCGGCAACCAGGGCGGGCTGGGCGGAGTCGTCCGCCAGGATGGCGATCTCGGTGGTTCCCGCCTCGGAGTCAATCCCGACGACACCTTTGACCAGGCGCTTGGCCGTGGCGACGAAGATGTTGCCGGGACCGGTCACCACGTCCACAGGCTGCAGTGCCGGGCCCGCATCCGTTGCATCGACGCCATAGGCGAAGGCGGCGATGGCCTGGGCGCCGCCGATGGCGTAGACCTCGGTGATGCCCAGCAGCGCTGCCGCCGCCAGGATGGTGGGGTGCGGCAGCCCGTCGAATTCCTTTTGCGGGGGCGAGGCCAGGGCGATGGACTCCACGCCCGCAGCCAGCGCGGGCACCACGTTCATGATCACCGATGACGGGTACACGGCAAGGCCACCGGGAACGTACAGTCCCACGCGGGAAACGGGCACCCAGTTCTGGCTGACCACGGCGCCGTCGCCCAGTTCGACGTCGACGTTGCGGGGGCGCTGCCCGTCGGCGAACTTCCGCGCCCGGCTGATGGATTCCTCCAGCGCAGCCCGCACGGCCGGATCCAGCTGGTCCAGGGCCGCGGCCATTGCCTCCCTGGGGACCAGCGGGTGCTCCTGCGCGACGCCGTCGAACCGTTCAGCCAGCTCAGCCAGTGCCGCGAAGCCGCGCTCCCGGACGGCGGAAATGATCTTCAGGACCTTTTCCTCGGCGTCCGCCACGGTCTGGCCCTTGGCGCGGGGCACCGCGGCGCGCAGTGCCGGGAGGCTCAGGTGGCGGCCCCGAAGGTCAATGGTGCGGAAGTCGACGGCGGCTGTCACGGGGGCGGGAAACTCCGGGGATGTGGTCACCGCTCTATTTTACGGGGCTGTGCACGCCTGCTGTTTCCGAGCCGGCGGGACCAGGCTTTCTGCCCGTGGCGCCCACCAGTTCAAGGATGAAGACGGACACGGCCGTGGCGGCGGGCCAGAGCAGCAGGACCGGCCACGCGCGCAGGGAGAAGGCGATGCTGGCGTTTGCCGACGTGTCGACGGCCGGGCCCCACAGCCGTCCCGCCAGGACACCTGTCCCCCATGCCACGGCGCTGCCCGCGAACGCCCCGGCCAGGCCGGTGAGCAGTGCCGCCTGCGGGTCCGGACGCTTGCCGTCCGCCAGGAATACGGCCAGCAGGCAGCCTGCCAGCACCATGATGCCTGCGAGCGTGAGATCGCGCGGCAGCCACACCAGGGGCACGGTCCCGGCCGCCAGGGCCGGGTCGCGGGTGATCAGGTTCAGCCCGCCCGGCGCCAGGAGCCACCACAGGATTCCCGCCGGAATACCCGCGGCCGCCGGGACCAGCAGCAGGGACCATGGCAGCAACCGCCTGGCGGGGCGGGCGAAGTTCGTCATGCAACACACCTTAACAAAGGTTCCTGCCAGGCCATCCGCCGTGGTGCTGCCGCCAGCCTGTTTTCCCGCCGTGACCGCGGGCCAATACGCTTGGGGAAAGAGTTATGCCACTTAGTTCAGGAGTTCCGGTGACCGATAACAGCGAGCCGTTCGAGCAGACGTTCAGGGAGATGTTCCGCCGGCATGCCGCGGGCGTCGCCATCATCACCGTGAATTACCAGGATGAGCCCTACGGTTTCACGGCAACCTCCGTCGCGTCCCTGTCGGCGAAACCGCCGCGCTTCACGTTCAACATGGCGCGCAGCTCCAGGTCCTGGCCCGCCGTGGCCAACACCCAGTACCTGGGGGTGCACATGCTGGGCCTGGAGAACCAGGAGTTGGCGGCCCGCTTTGCCCGCCCTGGCAACCGCTTCGAAGGCAACCACTGGGAAATCGGCCCGCACGGGGTGCCCATCCTCAAGGACGTGGCCGGATGGTTGATCGGCGAGATCCAGATGCGGCTCTCCTTCGAGAACAACGCCGTGGTGGTGGTCCAGGTGGTGGACGGCCAAGTGGGCGGCGAGGGATCGCCGCTGCTTTACCACGGCGGCGCCTACGGCCAGCCGGTGCCGCTGGACTACGAGATCTGACGACCACGGACCGGCGCAGCACCAACAGGCGGCCGACGGCGGGAGGTGATTCCCGCCGTCGGCCGCCTGTTTGTCAGGCGTCCAGGCAGGCCGGGCCCAGCAGGACCTTAAGGTCACCGAACAGCGACGGGCTGGGGTTCACCCGCAGGTGGACCGGCAGGCCCATGATTTCGGTCCGCGTGTCACCTTGCAGGTGCAGCCGCACCTCCGAGTTGCCCCGGTGCGTGCGCAGCACGTCGCCGAGTTCGGTGACCACGGTCTCGGTGGCCTTGTGGGTGGGCATGGTGATGACCAGGGGCCCATGCAGCCCTTCGCTGAGGTCCGGAACCGACAGTTCCATGCAGTTCAGCGTGATGGCGCCGTCGTCGCGCTTCTGCAGGCGGCCCTTGACCACCACGATCAGGTCCTCGGCGAGCACGGAGGCGATGGGCCCATACACCTGCCCGAAGAACATCACCTCGATGGAACCGCCCAGGTCCTCGATCTCCGCCCGGGCGTAGGCGTTGCCGCTGGCTTTCGCGATCCGGCGGCTCAGCGAGGTGATCATGCCGGCGATGGTAATGATGGCCCCGTCCTGCGGCCCGTCCTCGCCAATGATGGAGGTAATGCTCATCTCGGCATGCTGGGCCAGGAGGCCCTCCAGGCCCTGCAGCGGGTGGTCGGAAACATACAGGCCCAGCATGTCCCGTTCGAAGGAGAGCTTGTCCTTCTTCTCCCACTCGGGCAGGTCCGGAATCTCGATGCTGAGGGACGCCTCCGATTCGGCTTCCTCGAAGCCGGCAAAGAGGTCGAACTGGCCGATCGCCTCGTTCCGTTTCAAGGTGATGACGGAGTCGATGGCCTCTTCATGGATCATGGCCAGCGCACGCCGGTGGTGGCCCAGGGAGTCGAAGGCCCCGGACTTGATCAGCGATTCGATGGTTCTCTTGTTGCAGACCACCGCCGGCACCTTCATGAGGTAGTCCTTGAAGGACGTGTAGGCGCCTTCGCTCTCGCGTGCGGTGACCATGGCCTCGACGGCGTTGGCACCCACGTTGCGGATGGCGCCCATGCCGAAGCGGATGTCAGTGCCTACCGGGGTGAAGTTCAGGGCGGACTCGTTGACATCCGGCGGAAGCACCGTGATGCCCATGCGGCGGCACTCGTTCAGGTAGATGGCGGACTTGTCCTTGTCGTCACCGACCGAGGTCAGCAGCGCTGCCATGTATTCGGGCGCGTAGTGCGCCTTCAGGTACGCGGTCCAGTAGGAGATGACCCCGTACGCGGCTGAGTGGGCCTTGTTGAAGGCGTAGTCGGAGAAGGGCAGGAGGATGTCCCAGAGGGTCTTGACCGCTTCCATGGAGTAGCCGTTGTCCTGCATGCCCTGGGAGAAGCCGGCGAACTGCTTATCCAGCTCCGACTTCTTTTTCTTGCCCATGGCGCGCCGGAGGATATCTGCCTGGCCCAGCGAGTAGCCGGCCAGTTTCTGCGCTACGGCCATGACCTGCTCCTGGTACACGATCAGGCCATACGTTCCGCCGAGGATCTCCTTGAGTGGTTCCTCCAGCTCAGGGTGAATGGGAATGACTTCCTGGATCCCGTTCTTGCGCAGTGCGTAGTCGGTGTGGGCGTTGGCGCCCATGGGCCCGGGCCGGTAGAGCGCCAGAACAGCGGAAATGTCTTCGAAGTTGTCGGGCTTCATGAGCTTGAGCAGGGACCGCATGGGGCCGCCGTCGAGCTGGAACACGCCCAGGGTGTCGCCGCGGGCCAGGAGTTCGTAGGACGGGGCATCGTCCAGCTCGAGGTTTTCCAGGTCCAGGTCGATGCCGCGGTTCATCTTGATGTTCTCGAGGGCATCGGAAATGATCGTCAGGTTCCGCAGGCCCAGGAAGTCCATCTTGATCAGGCCAAGGCCCTCGGACGTGGGGTAGTCGAACTGGGTGATCACCTGGCCGTCCTGGAAGCGGCGCATGATGGGGATGACGTCGATGATGGGGTCCGAGGACATGATGACGCCTGCCGCGTGCACGCCCCACTGGCGCTTCAGGCCTTCAATGCCCAGGGCCGTCTCGAAGACCTTGGCAGCCTCCGGGTCAGTGGCGATCAGCTGCCGGAAGTCACCGGCCTCGCTGTAGCGCTTGGCTTCCGGGTTCTGGATGTCCGCGAGCGGAATATCCTTGGCCATGACGGCGGGCGGCAGGGCCTTGGTCAGCGTCTCGCCCATGCTGAAGGGGTAGCCCAGGACGCGCGAGGAGTCCTTGAGGGCCTGCTTGGTCTTGATGGTGCCGTAGGTGACGATCATGGCCACGCGCTCGTCGCCGTACTTGCGGGTCACGTAATCGATGACCTCGGACCGGCGCCGGTCATCGAAGTCGACGTCGAAGTCGGGCATGGAGACGCGGTCCGGGTTGAGGAAGCGTTCGAAGATCAGGCCGTGGCGCAGGGGGTCGAGGTCGGTGATGCGCATGGCGTAGGCCACCATGGAGCCGGCACCCGAACCACGGCCGGGGCCTACCCGGATGCCGTTGTTCTTGGCCCAGTTGATGAAGTCGGCGACCACCAGAAAGTAGCCGGGGAAGCCCATGGAGGTGATGACGCCGAGCTCGTAATCGGCCTGCTTGCGGACCTCGTCCGGGATGCCGCCCGGGTAGCGGTACTGCAGGCCCTTGTCCACTTCCTTGACCAGCCAGGAGGTCTCGTCCTCGCCGGGCGGGCAGGGGAACCGCGGCATGAAGTTGGCGTCGGTGTTGAAGGACACCTCACAGCGTTCGGCAATCAGGAGGGTGTTGTCGCACGCCTCCGGGTGGTCACGGAAGAGCTCCCGCATCTCCTGGGGGGATTTCAGGTAGTAGCCGCTGCCGGAGAACGCGAACCTTGAGCCGCCGTTGTCGTAGGTGGGTTCCAGCAGCGTGGAACCGGACTGGATGGCCAGCAGGGCTTCGTGCGCCTTGGCGTCGTGCTCGTGCGTGTAGTGGAGGTCGTTGGTGGCCACCAGCGGCAGGTTCAGGTCCTTGGCGAGCCGCAGCAGGTCGCCGGTGACCCGCCGTTCGATGTCCAGGCCGTGATCCATCAGTTCGCAGAAGTAGTTCTCCGCGCCAAAGATGTCCCGGAACTCGGCCGCGGCCTCCAGCGCTTCGCGGTACTGGCCGAGCCGGAGCCGGGTCTGGACCTCCCCGGAGGGGCAGCCCGTGGTGGCGATGAGCCCCTCTGAATACGTGTTGAGCAGTTCCCGGTCCAGCCGGGGCCACTTGCCGAAAACTGAATCAAGGGAGGCGATGGACGAGGCCCGGAAGAGGTTCCGCATGCCTACGTTGTTGTAACTGAGGAGGGTCATGTGGGTGTAGGACCCACCGCCGGAGACGTCGTCCTTGCGCTGGGATTCATCGCCCCACCGCACGCGTTCCTTGTCCGTCCGGGCAGTACCGGGAGTCACATAGGCTTCGACGCCGATGATCGGCTTGATGCCTTTGTCCGTGGCTTTGCGCCAGAAGTCGAATGCACCGAACAGGTAGCCGTGGTCTGTGGTGGCGAGGGCCGGCATGCCCAGCCGCTCGGTTTCGTCGAACAGCTCCCCCAGGCGGGCGGCTCCATCCAGCATGGAATATTCGGTGTGGGTGTGCAGGTGGACAAACGAATCATTGCTGGAACTCACCGCACTATTCTAAGCGCTGCCCCGGGACTGTCCTGCCAGGCCGGCCGTGTCAGGCCTGGCCCGACTCCAGCACTTCCAGGGCGTAGGAAAGGTCCTGCGGGTACTCGCTGGTGACCGTAACGCGCTCCCCCGTCACGGGGTGGTCAAAGGCCAGTTGGCGGGCGTGCAGCCACTGCCGCGTGAGCCCCAGGTTGGCGGCCAGGCGCGGATCGGCGCCGTAGGTCAGGTCGCCGGCGCAGGGGTGGCGGAGCGCGGAGAAGTGGACCCGGATCTGGTGGGTGCGGCCGGTTTCGAGGTGGACTTCAACCAGGCTGGCCTTGCCGAACGCCTCCAGGACTTCGTAATGGGTAACGGAGGGCCGCCCGTCCTCAATGACGGCGAAACGCCAGTCATGCCCGGGGTGGCGGCCGATGGGGGCGTCGATGGTTCCCGTCAAGGGATCGGGAAGGCCCTGCACCACCGCGTGATAGACCTTGTCAACGGTGCGCTCCTTGAAGGCTCGCTTGAGTGCGGTGTAGGCGCGCTCTGACTTGGCAACCACCATCACCCCGGAAGTGCCGACGTCGAGCCGGTGCACGATGCCTGCCCGCTCCGGGGCACCCGAGGTGGAGATGCGGTACCCGGCGGCGGCAAGCCCGCCCACCACGGTGGGCCCCACCCAGCCGGGCGAGGGATGGGCGGCCACGCCAACGGGTTTGTCGACGACGACGAAATCGTCGTCGTCGAGCAGGATATTCAGGCCTTCCACAGGTTCCTCCACGACTTCAAGCGGGTCCCGCCGTTCCGGGACGGTGACCTCGAGGGTGTCCCCGGCCACGAGTTTTGCCGATTTGCCCAGCGCCTTGCCCCGGTTCAGCACGTGCCCGTCCGCGAGAAGGGACGCGGCGACGGACCGGGAGACGCCCAGGAGGCCGGCCAGGCCGGCGTCCGCCCGCGCCCCCGCGTACTCCTCGGCGACGACGATGCGGTCAGTCATGGCCCGGGTTGCCCTTGTGTGCGCTCCCCAGCCGTGTTCCGTCCAGGGCGATCCCCCGGATGGTCAGGATGCAGATGATGGCGACGGCGGATACCACGGCGGAGTCGGCAATGTTGAAGATGGCGAAGTTGGGAAGCTGGATGAAGTCCACCACGTGTCCCATGCCGAAGGACGGCTCGCGGAAGAGCCGGTCGGTGAGGTTGCCCAGCGCCCCGCCAAGCAGAAGGCCCAAGGCAAGGGACCACCAGGCCGAGCCGAGCCGGCGGACCTGGAAAAGGATGGCGACGGCCACACCGGCCATAATGATGGAAAACACCCAGGTGACGTTCTCGCCGATGGAGAATGCCGCGCCCGAATTCCGGATGAAATACCAGTGCAGCAGGGGTGGCAGCACGGGGATCCGCTCCCCCTCCACCATGGTGGAGGTGACCCAGAGCTTGGTCAGCTGGTCCAGGACATAGGCGAAGACCGCGAACCCCGCGAACAGGGACAGCAGCACGGCCCGGCGGGGGCGCGGCGAGGGTGGGACAGGGCGTGCCGCGTCGGCGGCAAGATCGTCAGTCATGGTGCTTTCAATTCGGGAAATTTGGGTGTCAATGCCAAAAGCCGGTGGCCGAGGAATCCTCAGCCACCGGCTTTCAGAATACGTGCTGCCAGACTTAGTTGGCTTCGCTGACTTCCGGGGTCGCGACGGAGCCGCGGGCATCCAGGTCGCGCAGCTGGCCTTCGATGTAGGCCTTCAGGCGTGAACGGTAATCGCGTTCGAAGCCGCGGAGCTGCTCCACCTTGCGTTCCAGAACGGAGCGCTGCTGCTCCAGGGCACCGAGGATCTTGCGGGACTTTTCCTGGGCGTCGTTGACGAGGCTGCTGGCTTCGATCTGCGCTTCGGCGATGATCTTGTCCTTCTGGGCCTGGCCGTCGGCGACGTGGCGGTCGTGCATCTGCTGTGCCATGGCCAGCAGGCCTGCAGCAGACTCGGCGGAGGCAGTGGCGGCGGGAGCCGGCGCAGCGGGCGCGGCAGCGGCAGGGGCGGCCGGCTGGACGTCCTTCTTCTTGCTGGCTTCGGCAGCCTTCGCTTCGGCTTCCGCCTTCTCGCGGGCCTCGTCCTTGTCGGCCTTGACCGGCGCGGGGACCTTCTCCACCACGGGGGCGGCGGCGGAGCTTGCCGGAACGCTGGAACCTGCTTCGGCGAGCTTCTTGCGGAGCTCGTCGTTTTCCTGGTTCAGGCGGCGGAGTTCAACGACGATTTCGTCCAGGAAGTCGTCAACCTCGTCCTGGTCATAGCCCTCACGGAACTTGGTGGGCTGAAAGCGCTTGTTGACAACGTCTTCTGGCGTCAAAGCCATCTGGTCACCTCACTGGTCTGGTTAGTCAGTAGGCCTTCCGGCCGTCAAAACTAAGGTACCTAAATTTGGTCTGCTTACTCTAATTCAACACTGCGGTGTCAAACGGGAGGTTTCTTCGCTTTACAGTAGCTGTTCCGGGAAGGATCACACTGCATTGCGGGGTCTGGTGTGAAAGTCAGGCCAGGCCCCTGGTGACGCTCATCGCGATACTGACGCCGATGAACAGGATCAGGAAGCCCAGGTCCAGGGAGACTCCGCCCAGGCGAAGGGGCGGAATCAGCCGCCGCAGACCCTTGAGTGGCGGATCCGTGATGGAGTAGACGGCGTGTGCCACCACCAGGGCGGCGCCCCGCGGCCGCCATTCCCTCGCAAACATCTGCACCCAGTCGAACACCAGGCGAATGATGAGGCCCACGAAGAACAGCAGCAGGGCGAGATAGAGAAGTCCGAAAACAATTCCCATGACTTATTTCATATCTCCATATTCGTGCGGCCCGTCCGTTGCGGCGGCCGCTGTCGTCCTGCTGTTGTCACGTCTATTTCAGCACAGATGCCAGACAGGTGTCCCTGTCTGGCATCTCCGTACAGCCTGTGGCGCTTAGCTTTGATTGAAGAAGCTGGCCTGTGTGTCGCTGGCTTTCTTGTCGTCACCGATCACTTCGACGTAGGACGGTGAAAGCAGGAACACCTTGTTGGTGACCCGTTCAATGCTCCCCCGCAGGCCGAAGACAAGGCCTGCCGAGAAGTCCACCAGGCGCTTTGCATCGGCCTCACCCATGTCCGTCACGTTCATGATCACCGGAATGCCGTCCCGGAAGCTCTCACCGATGAGCTTGGCATCGTTGTACGAGCGGGGATGGATGGTGGTGATCTGGCGCAGGCCGGTGTTCTCTTCGCGGCTCGATGCCGCGCGCTTAATGGGGGTCACAGGGGCGCGGTATTCCTCTTCAGGGGCATAGGACGCCTCGCGGCTGACTTCGCGGACCGGTGCCGGAGCACGGCGTTCCTCGCGGTCAACTTCCATGGGTTCGTCCTCATCCTTACGTGTGGTCTGTTGCTCGGACTCGTAATGCTCATCGCCGTCGGCGAGCCCAAGATAGATCATTGTCTTGCGCAGAGCGCCGGCCATGGTCGACTCCTAATCGTGTCCCGTAAGCGGGCCGCCCAATGATTTGACAGCACTGGAGTCCCCCGCCCATCACTTCCAATAGGACCGACGCTACCCCACGGCAGGACGGGAACCGAGAATATCGGAACCGATTCGCAGGTGTGTCGCTCCGAACCTGACGGCAGCCTCCAGGTCCTGGCTCATGCCTGCCGAGATCGCTGCCGCACCCGGATGCTGCGTCACGAGCCGGGCCGAAATTTCCGCAAGCTTTTCGAACGCCGGTTCCGGCGGCGCTCCCAGCGGTGCAACTGCCATGACGCCGGCCAGGTTCAGGCTGTCAGCCCCGGCGATCCGTTCTGCCAGGAGGGGCACGTCGGCGGGGGTTGCCCCGCCGCGGTGCGTGCCGCCGTCGTCACTGCGTCCGTCCTCCTCGAGGCTGACCTGGATGAAGCAGTCCATCCGGGCGCGGCCGCCGGCGTCCATCTCGTTCCGCACTGCCTTTGCCAGGGCATCGACAAGCTGCGGGCGGTCCACCGAATGGACCGCGGCGGCGTACCGCGCAACGGATTTGGCCTTCTTGGTCTGCAGCTGGCCAACGAAGTGCCAGGTCAGGGCAAGGTCTGCCAGCTCCAGCGCCTTGGCCGCGGCCTCCTGGTCCCGGTTCTCGCCGACGTCGGTGACCCCGAGGGCCGCCAGCCGCCGGACGTCCTCTGCCGGGTGGAACTTGGTGACCACGATCAACGACGGCGGGCGGTCACTGCGCCCCGCACTTTCGGATGCCGCGGCGATCCGCTTCCGCACCGCGGCGAGCCTTTCGGCAAGCTCTGCGCTGCGGGAATCATTCCCCTGGTTCTTGGCTGGCCGATCAGTCATGGCACCAGACCAGTCCGGCGAAGCGGCCCGTGTTCCGGTTCCGGCGGTACGAATAGAGCGTGTCCGTCTCAAGCGTGCAGGGACCCGCATACTCCACCGGCACCCCGAGAGCCTCCAACTGTGCCCGGGCGCCGGCCGGAAGGTCCAGCGCCGGCGTCCCCCACGTAGTGGTGCTCCACGTTGCTGGAACCAGCGCCGACACCTCATCGCGCAGGGCGGCAGGGACTTCGTAGCAGGACCCGCAGATTGAGGGGCCCAGCCAGGCCCGGATCCGGGATGCGCCAAGGGACTTCATGCTGTCCACGGCAGCCGGGAGGACACCGTTTGCGATACCGGGGCGGCCGGCATGCGCGGCGGCAAGGACGGGTCCGTTCCCGGACTCCCCCGCCAGCAGCACCGGAATGCAGTCCGCCACCATGACAGCCAAGGGAAGGCCACGGGAGACCATGGCATCAGCTTCAGGGGCAGGTGAGCCGCTGTCCATGACGGCCACGGTGTTGCCGTGGACCTGGTTCATGAAGCGCAGCGAGCCGGGCACCGCGGCGATGGACTGTTCCAGGCGCGACCGGCGCTCCTGGACCGCGGCGGGATGGTCCCCCACATGCAGGGCAAGGTTTCCCGCACCCGCATCGGTAAATGCGGCCGACACCCCGGGCAGGATGTCGGCGCGCCAATGGAACAAGCCGCTGCCTACTTCAGGAAGTCGGGGACATCCAGGTCGTCCGGGTGGGTGCCGGTCAGGTCCGGCTCCACCACGGACGGCAGGTCGACGTCGAAGCCGGAGTCGGCCGGAACGGCCTGCGGACGCTGCTGCCCCCAGTTGCTGAGTCCTGCTGCGCCGACACCGGCGTGGATCGGCTGGACGTTCTGCTGGTGGTTACCGTTGCCCTGGTGGTTTCCGCCCTGGGGGTGGGCCGAGGCGGGAGCAACAGCAGGGGCGGCTGGCCGCTGGGGTGCGGCCTGCGGCTGGGACTGGTCCATGGAGGGCGAGGTGGCCTTGACGTCGTCGAAGCCGGCGGCGATCACGGTGACGCGTGCTTCGTCCCCCAGGGCGTCGTCGATGACGGCACCGAAAATAATGTTCGCCTCGGGGTGGGCCACTTCCTGGACCAGCCGGGCGGCCTCGTTGATCTCGAACAGGCCCAGGTCCGAACCGCCCTGGATGGACAGCAGCACGCCGTGCGCGCCGTCGATGGATGCTTCCAGCAGCGGCGAGGCGATGGCCAGTTCGGCCGCCTTCACGGCGCGGTCTTCGCCGCGGGCCGAACCGATGCCCATAAGGGCGGAGCCGGCTCCCTGCATGACGGACTTAACATCCGCGAAGTCAAGGTTGATCAGGCCCGGGGTGGTGATGAGGTCGGTGATGCCCTGGACGCCGGACAGCAGGACCTGGTCCGCCGAGCGGAACGCGTCAAGGACGGACACGTTGCGGTCGCTGATGGAGAGCAGGCGGTCGTTGGGGATCACGATCAGGGTGTCCACCTCGTCGCGCAGGGCATCGATGCCTGCCTCGGCCGAACCGGCACGCCGGCGGCCCTCGAAGGTGAAGGGGCGGGTGACCACGCCAATGGTCAGGGCACCAAGCGAACGTGCGATCCGGGCGACGACGGGCGCGCCGCCGGTGCCCGTGCCGCCGCCTTCACCGGCGGTGACGAAGACCATGTCGGCGCCGCGGAGGACTTCCTCGATCTCGTCCGCGTGGTCCTCGGCGGCCTGCTTGCCCACCTCGGGGTTGGCGCCGGCACCCAGGCCACGGGTCAGCTCGCGTCCTACGTCGAGCTTCACGTCGGCGTCGCTCATGAGCAGGGCCTGGGCGTCGGTGTTGATGGCGATGAACTCAACACCCCTGAGGCCGACCTCGATCATGCGGTTGACTGCGTTCACGCCACCGCCGCCGATGCCGACGACTTTGATGACGGCCAAGTAATTCTGCGGAGCTGCCACGTTACGTGTCCCTTGTTCGTGTCTTATTGCGAAAACTGATGGAGAGCTTGAAACCTTCAACCCTAACCCTCCAGTTGAAGGTTATAGTTATGTCAAGTAACTCTTGTCTGTGACGGTATTTCCTCTGGTTCCGACATTCAATAACCGGGTCCGCGTGTCGGATTAATACCGGGAAAGAAAGCGCTCAGCGCGTCACGGGGTGCCGGGGCACACTGACATCGTAGACCCTGACGGGGTTCTTGGGATCCGCCGGAGCCTTGAGGAGAGCGGCCAGGACCTTGGCCTTAAGTTCCTTCTCGGAGGCGTTGCCCCACACGATGGTCTGGCCGTCAACCAGCTTGAGTTCCACGGCGTCCACGGACTGCGCGGAGGCATTGGAAAGCTTGGCCAGGACGTCGGCAGGCAGGGCACCCAGCACTGCGGCCGTGGCGCGGAACAGGTCCTGGCCGATGGCGCCGGCACCGCCGTCGATGACCGGCAGCGATGCCGTCGCAGGATCGTCGGTGGTGGCCAGCTGGACGCCGTCGACGTCCACCAGCTGGTACTGCTCCCCCTGCTTGACCAGTGCAACCGGCACCCGCTCATGCACGGCAACGGCAAGGGTCGACGGCGGCCGCGCCTCGACGGATACGGATTTGATCTGGACCAGGGAGCCCAGGAGCCCCCGGACGTCGTCGTCGGCGATCTGGGGCAGCGGCTTGCCGCGAAGGGGTTCCAGTGCTGTCTGCACTTGGGCAGGTGTGACGAAACGCGTGCCCGTCACGGAAATGGTCTGCAGGGCGAGGACCGGCGAATAGATGGCGGCTGCCAGCAGCCCCACCACCAGCGCAAGCACCGTTCCGGCAGCGATCAGGACTTTCTTCCTGCGGCGCCGTCCTTTGGGCTCGGGGAACGCCAGTACCGTCGCCCCGGAAGGTTTCCCGGCCTTCGCCGGCTTGTGCACCGCCTGGTCCGGGACGCTGCGGGATGCTGTGATCACGTCACCGCCGGCGGGGCTGTCCGCCGTACCAGATGGTCGCGGCTCTGTCTTGGCGCTGCTCGCGGGCGCCGCGGCGGGGCTGGCATTCCGCTTGGGCGGGGCGTAGGTGGGACGGCGGGAGCTAGGCATGCAGCGCCTCCACGATCCGGGGCCCGTAGGCCGTGACGTCACCCGCGCCGACCGTGAGGACTACGTCCCCGTCGGCCGCGGCTTTGGCCAGGGTTTCGACGGCGTCAGCTGCACTTGCCAGCCGGCCGCCTTCATTGAGGTGGTCGGCGATGAGCTGGCTGGTGACGCCCGGGATGGGATCCTCCCTGGCAGGGTAGATATCGAGGACCAGGGCGGTATCGGCAAGGTTGAGGGCGTCGGCGAACTGGGCTGCGAACTCACGGGTGCGGGAGAACAGGTGCGGCTGGAACAGGACGTGCACCTTGTGGCCGCCGGCTACCGAACGGGCTGCCGTGAGCGCCGCACGGACTTCCGTGGGGTGGTGGGCGTAGTCGTCGAAGACCCGGACGCCGCGCACCGATCCCTTGAGTTCGAAGCGGCGCGATGCGCCGGCGAAATGGGCCAGGCCCGCGGCCGCGGCCACCGGGTCCACGCCGAGTTCAAGGGCCACGGCAAAGGCGGCAGCGGCGTTCAGGGCGTTGTGGCGTCCCGGTACCTGCAGCGACAGCGCGTACCGGGCACCATGCGCCGACACCGCGACATTGCCGGGGCCGTCGTCGTAAAGCCGGACGTCCGCCGCCTCATTGGTGCCGTACAGGACCACCCGGGTGTTGCCCCTGGTCCTGGTCCGCTCTGCGAGGGCCAACGCTCCGGCGTCGTCCGCGCAGGCCACCAGGAGGCCGTCGGCCGGCAGCAGCGCCGTGAAGCGGTCAAAGGACTCGTACACGGCCTCGGCGGTGCCGTAGTAGTCAAGGTGGTCTGGCTCCACGTTGGTGACGACCGCGATGCGGGGCCTGTAGTTCAGGAAGGACCCGTCGGATTCATCCGCTTCGGCGACGAAGATGCCGGACGTGCCGTTGGCTGCGTTGACGCCGAGGGCGGGGATGTTGGCGCCCACCGCAAAAGAAGGATCCAGCCCGGCCGCCCGCAGCAGCACGGTGACCATGGACGTGGTGGTCGACTTGCCATGCGTGCCGGCGACGGTGACGACGGTGTCATCGCCCATGGTGGCTGCCAGCGCCTGGGACCGGTGCAGCACCGGCAGGCCCGCACGCTGCGCTGCCGCCAGTTCGGGATTGTCCCCGCGGATCGCCGAACCCGCCACCACGGTCTGCGCGTCACCGAGGTTCCCGGCGGCGTAACCAACGCAGATCCGCGCGCCGGCCGCGGCAAGGTCCGCCATGACGGGCAGGTCCTTGGCGTCGGAGCCGCTGACCGGGACACCGCGCGCCACCATGATGCGGGCCACGGCGGACATTCCTACTCCCCCAATGCCGATGAAGTGCACCTTGCCAAGGGATTCCAAGCGGGGGGTGTTGTGGGGGTTCATGCAGATACCGCTTCCAGGACAAGACCAGCCATGCGCTGGTCGGCGTTTCGGATGCCGAGCCGGTAGGACTTGGCTTCCATGGCGGCAAGCCGGGCCTTATCGGTGACCAGAGGAACCAGCTCGCGCTCAACCCATTCCGGGGTGAAGTCGCGGTCGTCCACCAGCACCGCGCCGCCTGCGGCAACCAGGCCCGCCGCGTTCAGTGCCTGCTCCCCGTTCCCAATGGGAAGGGGCACCAGGACCGCCGGGACGCCGACGGCGGCAACTTCGCACACGGTGGCAGCCCCCGACCGGGCCAGCAACAGGTCGGCCGCAGCGTAGGCAAGTTCCATGCCGTCGATGTACTCCACCTGCCGGTAGCCCTTCGCGGCCAGGGGTTGGCCGGCCTCGTCCAGGACGGTCTTTCCCCGGCCGGTGACGTGGAGTGTCTGGATACCGGCGTCCGCAAGGAGGGCAACGGAGGCTGCGATTGTCCGGTTGATGCTCTGCGCGCCGGAGGACCCGCCGGTGACGATCAGGGTGGGCCGGTGGGGATCCAGTCCAAGGGCCTCGCGGGCGGCGGTGCGCGCACTCTTCCGGTCCAGGCCGGAAATCTCCTTGCGCATCGGCATGCCCACGTGCACGGCGTTGGGAAGCGGAGTTTCCTCGAAGGCCACGGCAACCCGGCCTTTCAGGAAGGCACCTACCCGGTTGGCCAGTCCCGGCCGGGCGTTGGCCTCATGGATCACCAGGGGTATGCCGCGCTTCCGCGCCGCAAGGTACATGGGGGTGCAGACGTAGCCGCCTACGCCCACCAGCACGTCGGCCTGGGCACGGTCCAGGATGGCGCCGGCCTGCCGGACTGCGCCGGCCAGCCGGGCCGGCAGGCGCAGCAGGTCACCGGAGGGTTTGCGGGGAAAAGGCACCCGGTCGATCGTGGCCAGCTGGACGCCGGCAGCGGGAACCAGCCGGGTCTCCATTCCCGACGGCGTTCCTACCGCCAGGATTGAAGCCTCCGGGGCCTCGCTGCGAAGGGCCGCGGCGATGGCGAGCAACGGACTGATATGGCCGGCTGTTCCGCCACCGGCCAGGACGATGGAAGGTTGTGTCGGAGTCATCTGGGGTTAGGCACGCTTTCTGGAATTCTTTGGTTGGTTCTTGTCCCGCCCTGGCCGGCCCTTGAACTTCAGCATCCGCTTGGGGCGCATGGCGGGAGCCATCTGCTCCCGGGCCAGGGACAGGACCACGCCCACTGCGCAGAGTGACATCAGCAGGGCCGAACCGCCGTAGGAAATGAATGGCAACGGAACACCGATGACAGGCATGAGGCCGGTGACCACGGACATGTTCACCGTGGCCTGGCCCAGCAGCCAGACCATGATGGTGCCGGCAAGGACCCGGTGGAACATGTCCTCCTGTGCCACCACCACGCGGTAAATGGCAGCGCCCAGGATGGCGAAGAGGACCAGGACGACGACGGTTCCCACCAGGCCGAGTTCCTCGCCGATGATGGCGAAGATGAAGTCGTTGTGGGCTTCGGGGATCCAGCTGTACTTCTGGCGGCTCTGCCCCAGGCCCACGCCCAGCCAGCCTCCGGAGGCGAGGCCGTACATGCCGTTGGTGGCCTGGTAGTTGGCGTCGATGCCGTCGGCACAGGACTGCCCGGTCCACCAGGAGGTGATGCGGCACATGCGGTTGGAGCTGGTGACGGCCATGACCGCGGTGCCGGCAGCGGCGATGATGCCTGCGATGCCGAAGAGGTAGAGGGGAACGCCGGCGAAGAACAGGGCCGCCGCCATGATCATCATGATGATCATGGCCGTGCCCAGGTCGTTGCCCACCAGGATCAGCACGATGACGATGGCCGCCATCGGAACGGCGGGCACCAGCACGTGCTGCCACCGGCTCAGCAGCTTGCCCTTCCTGGCCAGCACGGTGGCCAGCCACAGGGCCAGGGCCAGCTTGGCCGCCTCGGACGGCTGGAAGGTGATGCCGCCCAGGTCGATCCAGTTCCGGTTGCCGTTGATCTCGTCGCCTACCACCTGGACCAGGCCCAGGAGGAGCACGGCAACTCCGACGGCGGGCCACGCGAGCCGCTTCAGCCAGACCACGTTGACGCGTGAGAGCACGAACATGGTGAAGATGCCGATCGCGGCAAAGACGCCCTGCTTCAGGGCATCACCGTAGGGGGACTTTCCGGCGGCGATCGATTCGACGCTGGAGGCCGAGAGGACCATCATGATCCCAATGGCCGTCAAGGCCAGGGTCGCGCCCAGGATGAGGTAGTAGGTGGAGCCGTTCCGGGACTTGCCCGTGCCCTCCAGCGCCGACCAGAACCCGCGGTAGATGGTGCGCAGTTTGGCACCGGCTTCAGCAGGCTGCCGGATGGCGGTGGAGCCGGGGCGCGGTTTGGCACCCTTGGGCTTAACACCCTGCTGCCGGGTGGGCGTGCTGACCATTGTTACTCCTCGCCGGTCTGGGCCTGCCCTTCCACCAGCTCGCGGACAGCATCGATGAAAGTACCACCACGGTGAGCGTAGGAAGAGAACTGATCCATGGAAGCAGCTGCCGGAGCCATGAGCACGGTATCGCCGGATTCGGCGAGCCGGGCTGCCGACGCAACGGCCCAGGACATCACCTGTTCTCCGTTGCCGGGGGTACCGGCAGTGGTGCCGCCGGGCGCCGAAGCAGTCTCCACTCCTTCAGTGTCACCTGCCCCCGGTTCGATCACCGGGACATCCGGGGCGTGTCGCTGGAGGGCTTCCCGGAGCTGCGAGGTGTCCGTTCCGATCAGGACCACGGCCTTGAGCCGCGCTGCGTGATCACGCACCAGGTCGTCATAGCTCACGCCCTTCGAGAGGCCGCCGGCAATCCAGACCACCTTGCTGAAGGCCGACAGGGACGCCGACGCGGCATGGGGATTGGTGGCTTTGGAGTCATTGACCCACAGGACCCCGTCCAGACGGGCCACGGGTTGGATGCGGTGGTCGCCGGGCACGTAATCGAGGATGCCCTGGCGCACCGCCTTGGCCTCCACCCCGTAGGCCCGCACCAAACCGGCAGCGGCAAGGGCATTGGCAACCATGTGGCGCGGGGCCAGCGGTCCAAGGTCGGCCATCGAGGCAAGCTCGGCTGCGCTGTCCCTGCGTTCTTCGATGAACGCCCGGTCCACCAGCAGCCCCTCCACCACTCCGAGCATGCTGATGGCCGGCGTCAGCGTGGTGAAGGCGACGGCGCGGCAGCCTTCGACCACGTCGGCGTTCTCCACCATGCGCTCGGTTTCCACCTGCTCAGCGTTGTAGATGCAGGCTTTCTGCGTGCGTTCGTAAACCTTGGCCTTGTCCGCCAGGTAGGAATCATAGGAGCCGTGCCAGTCGACATGGTCCTCGGCTACGTTGAGGCAAACGCTGGCAACAGGCGACACCGATTCCGCCCAGTGCAGCTGGAAGCTGGAAAGCTCCACCGCGAAGACGTCGTACTCCACGGGATCGCGAAGGGCATCAAGGATGGGGGTGCCCACGTTGCCCACAGCGATGGCCTTGAGTCCGGCGGCCCGCAGCATCGATTCCGTGAGTCCCACCGTGGTGGTCTTGCCGTTGGTACCTGTGATGGCCAGCCAGTCCGCCGTCTTCCGGCCTTCCCTGACCCGTACGCGCCAGGCCAGTTCGACGTCGCCCCACACCGGAATGTGCTTCCGTGCCGCAGCCGCCAGCAGTGCCTGGTCGGGACGCCAGCCCGGCGAGGTCACAATCAGTTCCGGCAGTTCGCCGTCGATCCGCGGGAGGTGGGTTACCGCGTCAGGGCCCAGCAGCACGTCGGCGGCGCCGACGATTTTCAGGGTATCGGCGTGTGCACGCGCGGGGTCGCTGGTGGCGGCGTCCACCACCACCACGCGGGCGCCGAGCTCGATCAGGGTGTCCGCGGCCGCGAAGCCGGAGACTCCGATGCCCGTCACGACGACGCGCAGGCCGGCCCAGTCGGAGTCCCAGGAAACAAGGTTTGCCAGGCGGGGGGAAACGGTCACAGCAGTACAACCCATTCAGCGTAGAAGATGCCCAGGCCAACGGCGACGAAGAGTCCGCCAAGGATCCAGAACCGGACAACGACGGTAACCTCGGCCCAGCCCTTCAATTCAAAGTGGTGCTGCAGCGGCGCCATCTTGAACACACGTTTCCCGCCGGTTGCCTTGAAGTAGCCCACCTGGATGATGACGGACAGCGTGATGAGCACGAAAAGCCCGCCCACGATGCCCAGCAGCAGTTCAGTGCGGGACAGGATGGCGAATCCAGCCACGGCTCCACCGATGGCCAGCGATCCGGTGTCGCCCATGAAGATCTTCGCCGGGGAGGTGTTCCACCAGAGGAAGCCCACCAGGGCGGCGCTGAGGATGGCGGCCAGGAGTGCCAGGTCCAACGGGTCCCTGACGGAGTAGCAGCCGCTTCCGGCCTCCCGCGGGGAACCGCAGGCCTGGTTGCTCTGCCAGATGCCCATGAGGGTGTAGGCGCCGAAGACCATGATGGAGGCTCCGGCCGCAAGGCCGTCCAGTCCGTCGGTAAGGTTCACGCCGTTGGTGGCGGCGGTAACGATGAGGTTGGACCAGATGACGAACAGGACCGCGCCAAGGACGGTGCCGCCGAAGGCGAGGTCAAGCCAGGGCAGGTCGCGGACCAGGGAAATCTTGGTTGACGCCGGCGTCAGCCCGGCGCTGTTTGGGAAATTCAAAGCCAGGACGGCGAAGATGATGCCGACCGCTGCCTGGAGGATGAGCTTGGCCTTGGCGTTCAGGCCCAGGCTGCGCTGCCGGGAGATCTTGATGAAATCGTCCAGGAAGCCCACCAGGCCCATGCCCACCATGAGGAACAGCAGGATGAGGGCCGAGGCCGAGGGCCCGGGCGAGTCCGGATTCATCAGCAGCATGATGAGGTGGGTGAGCCCGTAACTCAGAAGTACTGCGGCCACCACCACGGTGCCGCCCATGGTGGGCGTCCCGCGCTTGGTGTGGTGGGATGTGGGGCCGTCGTCTCGGATGAACTGGCCGTAGCCGCGGTGCACCAGCAGGCGGATGAAAAGCGGGGTCCCCACCAGGGCAAAGAGCAGGGCCAGGCCTGCGCCGATCAACAGAGCAATCACAGCAGAGTGCTCCTTTCGTCGGCAGGGGTCGGGGCTGGGGGTAATGCTATCCGATCGCCCAAATGGCGCAGTCCTACGCTGTTGGAGGACTTGAACAGCACCAGGTCGCCCGGCTCGAGTTCTGCGTCCAGGACGTCGTAGGCCTCATCGAGGGTCTCGGCGAAGAGGCATTCGTCGCCCCAGGATCCCTCCTGCACGGCCGATACATAGAGTGCCCGCGCTTCCCGGCCCACCACCAGCAGCCGTGCGATGTTGAGGCGGACAACCTGGGTGCCAACGGCAGTGTGCTCGCGGATGGAGTCCTCGCCGAGTTCCAGCATGGCGCCCAGCACCGCCCAGGTGCGCCGTCCCCGGCCAAGGTCGGCCAGGGTGCGAAGGGCGGCGCGCATCGATTCCGGGTTGGCGTTGTAGGCATCGTTGATGATGGTGACGCCGTCGGGCCGTTCGGTGCGTTCCATGCGCCAGCGGCTTGCGGCAGCCTGTTTGCTCAACGACTCAGCGATGTGGTCTCCGGGCACGCCTGCGGCCCAGGCCGCCGCGGCGGCTGCCAGCAGGTTCCCCACGTGGTGGGCTCCGATGAGCCTGCTGCTGACGTGGCGGGGAGCGGCGCCGTCGGGCAGCTGGAGGTCGAATTCGGGGCTGCCCTCGGCGTTGGTATCGGCGTTCAGCGCCTGCACCTGGGCGTCCTGGCGGCCTTCCGCGGAGAAGCCGAGGACCGTGGCCTGGGTACGGCTGCGCATGGCGGCGACGCGCTCGTCGTCGAGGTTGATGATGGCGGTTCCCCGGGCTGTCAGGCCTTCAACCATTTCGCCCTTGGCCAGCGCGATGTTTCCGACTCCGCCGAACTCGCCGGCGTGTGCGGTGCCTACTGCCAGGACCACTCCGATGTCCGGCTTGACCATCTCCGCGAGGTAGCGGATGTGCCCGATGCCGGTGGCCCCCATCTCAATGACCAGGTAGCGGGTTTCGGTGTCCGCCCGGAAAACCGTGAGCGGGACACCCACCTCGCCGTTGTAGGAGCCCTGGGGCGCCACGGTGTTGCCCTGCGTGGCCAGGATTCCGGCCAGCAGGTCCTTGGTGGTGGTTTTGCCGGCGGAACCGGTGATGCCAACCACTGTCAGCTGGCTGCCGGTTTCTGCACGGGCGGCGCGGATGCGGCGGACGGCTTCGGCTGCGAGGGCTCCCATCGCCAGCACGGCGTCGGGAACCACGATGGAAGGGTAGGCGGCGCCGTCGGGGCCTGCCGCGGGGCGCTCAACGAGTGCCAGGACCGCACCGGCAGCGAAGGCCGCGTCAATGAAATCATGGCCGTCGGCGTGCTCGCCCGGCTTTGCGACGTAAAGCGAACCCTGGATGGCTTCGCGTGAATCCGTCACCACCGAGAGGGGCGTGATTCCGGGATCGGCGTCCAGGCGCCCGCTGGTGATTTCGGCGATTTCCGCCGCAGTAAATGCAATCATCTCGGTCTAGGACTCTATCCGGTCGTCATGGAGAACGTTGAATCCCCTGGCTGTCAAGGCGGTGCGCAGCTCCACCCTGTCGTCCAGGGCGAGGTTCACGCCCTTCACTTCCTGCCATACCTCGTGGCCGCGGCCCGCGACGAGGATGGTGTCCTGGGGGCGCGCCACCGCTGCGGCATGCTGGATGGCCTCCGCGCGCGGGAAGACCTCCAGCAGCTCGGCACCCAAGGACTCCTGTTCAACGGCGTCGCGTGCCCCGGCCAGGACATCGGCGCGGATGGCTGCTGCGTCCTCGTCGTGCGGGTCGTCGTCGGTGATGATCACGGTGTCGGCGAGCCGGGCGGCGATGGCGCCCATTGCCGGGCGTTTGCCCTGGTCCCGCTGTCCCGTGGCGCCGAAAACGACGATGAGGCGCGAGTCCGGTTCCGGCGACCGGACCGCTTCCAAGGCCCGCGCCAGGGCATCGGTGTTGTGGGCGAAGTCCACCACGGCCGCGGGCCGTTCGGAGATCAGCTGCATGCGTCCGGGCACGGCGACGGTGAAGGGATCGGCCTGGTCCAGGGCTGCCTGAAGGTCGGCCAGGCCGACGCCGGACGCCAGCACCATGAGCACCGCCAGGGCGGCGTTGGCCACGTTGAAACTGCCAGGCAGCCCGGTGTGCACGTCCAGGACGGCGCCGTCCGGGCCAGTCAAGGTGAATTCGGTTCCCAGGCCGCGCGGTGAGGCAGCGGTGACTGTCCAGTCCGCCGGGTCCTTGCCCGTGGTGCTGAGGGTGGTGACCGGCACCTGGGCGGTGCCGGCCAGCCGCCGGCCCCACTCGTCGTCGACCGTTACAACTGCCTGCCGGGCACGGGCTGGAGTGAAAAGCTCTGCCTTGGTGGCGAAGTACTCTGCCATGGTGTTGTGCAGGTCCAGGTGGTCCTGCGTGAGGTTGGTGAATCCCGCCACGTCGAAGAGAAGTCCGTCCACCCGCTGGTACGAGATGGCATGCGAGGACACCTCCATGGCTGCGGCGTCGAGCCCGCGTTCGCGCATGAGGGCAATGAGGCCATGGACCTCAGGTGATTCCGGCGTGGTGAGGAGGCTGGGAATGGACTCCCCTCCGGCGAGGATCTCGATGGTCCCGATCAGCCCTGTCTGCCGTCCCAAAGCGCGCAGCAGCGAGGTGATGAAGTAGGTGGTGGTGGTCTTCCCGTTGGTGCCGGTGACACCGAAGAGCGGCAGCGGGCGTCCGTCTGCAGGCTGGCTCCGGTAGATCATGGCAGAGAGGGGGCCCACATCGTTGCGGGGGTTTTCGACGACGAGCACGGGGACGGGCGTGTCCGCGGCCAGGGCAATCAGGCGCGCGCCGGCGTCGTCCGTCAGAACGGCGGCGGCGCCGGCGCCGATGGCGTCCGTCACGAAGTCAGCGCCGTGCCTGCTGGCGCCCGGCAACGCCACGTAAAGGTCGCCCGGCTCCACAGTGCGCGAGTTGAGGGATATGCCTGTGATCTCCACGTCAGCAGCCGGAGCGGGCACGGCGACGCCAAGGGCCTGCCCGACGGCGGCCAGCGGGACGGGCGCAACGGCTGCGGGCCGGAAGCGGCCTGCACTTTCATCCCGGACAGCGTCGGCGCCGGGCGTGGTGAACTCTGACAAGGGAATCTCCGATGGTGCTAGTGCGTGCCCGGCATGGTTCGGCCCCGGGCACTGTGATGCGCTGGATGCTGCTGGTACTGCCGGCGTGGAACAGCTGCTATTTGGCGTACTGGGGCATCCTGGCCGGTTCGCCGGTTGAAGGCTGGACGTTGTAGGTCCGCAGCGTCTGGCTCATGACGGACCGGAACACCGGTCCGTTCGTGATGCCGTAAATGCTGCCCTTCGGCCGCTGGAGCACCACCTCCACAATAAACCGCGGATCATCCATCGGCGCCATTCCCACGATGGAGGCGGTGTAGCCGCAGTAACCGGACTTGCCGTCGTCGCAGGGCGATTCGGAGGTACCGGTC
This sequence comes from Arthrobacter sp. SAFR-044, assembly GCF_059414985.1. Classification (NCBI taxonomy): domain Bacteria; kingdom Bacillati; phylum Actinomycetota; class Actinomycetes; order Micrococcales; family Micrococcaceae; genus Arthrobacter; species Arthrobacter sp. SAFR-044. The sequence goes on from NZ_JBPFDN010000015.1 coordinate 37,195, forward strand.
TTGGCACCCACCCGGTAGCCGTCGATGCCGGCATCCTTGATTTCGCCCTCGGTGACGGCGCTTTCCAGGATGTCCTGGACCTGCTGGGCGGTACTGTCCGACACAATCTGCCGGGATGGCTGGGCCGGTACTTTCTCCTCAGTCCCATCGGCGGAAATGTAGGAGTCGATCAGCCGTGGCTGCAGCATGACGCCGTTGTTGGCGATGCTCTGGTAGGCCCGGACGGTCTGGAGTGTGGACTGCGATACGCCCTGGCCGAAGAGGACGGTGTACTGCTGGCGCCCGTCCCACTGGTCCGGGGGTGAAAGGATGCCGGAGGCCGTCGCGGGAAGTCCAATGTCCGGCGCCTCGCCAATGCCGAACTTCTTCAGCCAGTCGTAGCGCTGTTCCTTGCTAAGCCGCTGGCCTGCCATCACGGTTCCGGTGTTCATGGAATAGCCGATGATTCCCGCCAGCGTCCGTTCCTCCGTGCCGTGCGTGAAGGCGTCGCTGAACGTCTGGCCATCCACGGTGTAGGTGGGTGGAATGGTGAACCTGTCCAGTGGCTTGGCAAGGCCTTCATCGATCACGGCTGCGGCCGTCATCATCTTCTCCACCGAGCCCGGCTCATACGCTGCCGTCACGGAGCGGACGCCGCGGTCCTTGGCCGCCACCAGTCCGGGGTTGTTGGGGTCCGGGGAGTTGGTGTCCGCCAGGGCAAGCAGGTTCCCGGTTTTGGCATCCATCACGATGATGACGCCCCATTCGGCGCTCAGCTTGTCCGCCTGGCTCTGGATGGCCTGCTGGGCAAAGTACTGCAGGTCGGAGTTGAGGGTGAGTTTGACGTCCTCGCCGTTCCGGGGCGGGGTCAACTCGTCAAGGCCAACGGGGATGCGGAGCCCGTCGGCGCCGATCTCGAACAGGCGCTTGCCGTCCGTTCCCTTCAGCTTGTCGTCCTGCGTCTGCTCAATGCCGGCCTGCCCGGTGGTACCGTCCTGGAGGAATCCCACTACTCCCCCTGCAACGGCACCATTCGGATAAACGCGCTTGCTGACGCCCTCGGCAACGATGCCCGGAACCTGGAGCTTGGAGATCCGGTCCTCAACATCGGGTTTTACATCCTTGGCCACGATGTAATAGGGCTGCTGGCCGGTCACGGCGTCCCTGACAGCGTTGGTGTCCATGCCCAGGGCCGAGGCAAGTTCGGAGATTGCCTGGTCGCGGCTGACGTCCACCAGCTTTTCGTGGCCGTCAGTTTGTTCCAGCCGCTTGTAAGACTCGGTTTTGGTGTTGACCCGCTGGTCAACCACGATGTTGTAGCGGATCACGCTGTTGGCCAGGACGGTGCCGCGCGAGTCCAGGATGCTGCCCCGCTCGGCCGGCAGGATGGCCGACGTCATCCTGCTGTTCAGTGCAGCTTCCGCCATGCCGCCGACGTCCAGCCCCTGGACCAGGAAGAGCTTCCCGCCCACCACGAGCAGGAGGGTAAGCATGACGCCGAGCCCCAGCCGCAAGCGCTTCGTGGCGTTGGGTACCTTGCTTTTTCCTGCCTTGCCGGTCGTCTTCGCCACCGTGGATTTCCTTGCTGCTCGACGCTGTTGCCTGACGTGCCCGCCGGCCTACTGTCCGGGAACCTTCTGCTGCGGTGCCGGTACGGAGCCGCCGTGAAGTTCGGGGGCCGGCTTTGCCGCCGCTGCTGCGGCCTGCGCGGCTGCAGCAGCCTGGTTTGCAGCGGCTTGGGCGGCATCTGCGGAGGGAGCTCCAGCGTTCCCGGCGCCCGGCGCCGCGGCCTTGTCAGCTGCGGGCGCCTTGGGATCTGCAGCCTTGGACTCCGCATTCTTGGACTCAGCGCCCTTGGACGCCGGCGGCACAATCAGCTGGCCGGCCACGGCAGGCGACGGGATCACCGCTCCTGTTGCCGCGCCCTTGACTGCGGGGGTCGCCTTTCCTGTGACAGACAGGGTGGACAGGTCAATCTGGCCTTTCACCGTGGATGCCACCATGCCCAGCTCGGTGGCCTTGGCCGCGAGGTTTTGCGGGGCCTCATAGTTCTGCACTTGCTGGGTAAGGTCCTGGTTGGCCTTGGTCAGCGAGCTCTGCTTGGCACGCAGCTCCACCAGCTGGTACTGCGCGGTGGACACCGAGATGTTCAGGACCAGCACCGCAACCAGTGCTACTGCGAGCATCGCAAAGCACAGCACAACGAAAGGTGCACGCCGCTTCCGCGGGGCCGACCGGACCACGGAGAGCGGTGTACGGGCCTTTTGCGCCCCGCCCGGTTTGCCTGCCGGCCTGGCATCGGGCGCCGAGCTGCCGGAAACAACGGGAAAGTTCTTGACGGCGGCGGTGCTCATGCAGCTCTCCTGGCTCTGATTCGTTCTGCCGCGCGGAGCCTGGCGGAGGCGGCACGCGGGTTTTCGGCGATTTCGACGGCGGTGGGCACCTCGGTGCCTTTGGTCAGGGTCTTGAGTTCGGGCTTGTGTTCTTCCAGCTCCACCGGGAAACCCAGGGGCGCCGAAGACTTGGAGCGGGACTGGAAAACGCCTTTGACGATCTTGTCCTCCAGCGAGTGGTAGGACATGACCACGATGCGGCCGCCGAGGGCCAGTGAATCGACGGCGGCGGGAACCGCCCGTTCCAGGACATCGAGTTCTTCGTTGACCTCGATCCGCAAGGCCTGGAAGGTCCGCTTGGCGGGATGTCCGCCGGACTTCGCAGCGGAGGCTGGGACCACGGAACGGATCTGCTCCACAAGCTCCCCGGTGGTGGCGAATGGTTTGGCGGCGCGCGCTGCGACGATCCGGTTGGCAATCCGGCCGGCGAACTTTTCCTCGCCCCACTTCCGGATGATCCGGACCAGGTCTTCCTCGCTGTAAGTGTTCACGACGTCCGCAGCGGTTTGGCCCCGGCTGGTGTCCATGCGCATGTCCAGCGGAGCGTCGAAAGAGTAGGCGAAGCCGCGCTCACGCTCGTCAAGCTGCAGGGAGGAGACGCCCAGGTCCATGAGGATGCCGTGCGCTTCGGCGATGCCGAGGTCTGCCAGGACGTCCTGGATCTCGTCGTACACGGCGTGGACCAGGTCAGTGCGGGCGGTGAACGGCTCAAGGCGTTCGCCTGCAAGTGCCAGTGCTTCCTCGTCACGGTCGATCCCGATGAGGTGGAGGTCGGGAAACCGTTGGAGCATGGCCTCGGAGTGCCCTCCCATGCCCAGGGTGGTGTCGACAGCAACGGGGGTCTCACCGCGCAGCCTTGCCGCTTCGAATCCCGGTGCCAACAAATTGATGCACCGGTCGCGAAGGACCGGTACATGGCGTTCGGACGTGGGCTTGGGTTGATCGGTCATGCCTGGTCCTTTCCGCCGTCGTTGTCCCCTGTTGCTTCTGGGATCAGATCCCCATCCGCGCCTACCGTTCCGCCCGCCTGGCTCCGGGGAAGGTGAGCCAGGTTGGCAGCCGATGGGCCGGCTGGAGATCTCATCCAAGAAACCATCTGCCGCCCTGCTCCGGGATTCAGAGAATGCCCGGAATGGGATCGTCAGTTTCGGAAAAGGCCGTCTCCTTCTCCGCAAGGTATTCATTCCAAGCCTGGGCGTCCCAGATCTCGGCGCGGGTACCGGCGCCGATAACGGCAAGTTCCCTACCGAGTCCTGCATACTCCCGGAGCGCCGGTGGAATAGTCACGCGCCCCTGCTTGTCAGGTACCTCGTCCGAGGCTCCAGAGAGAAATACGCGGATGTAGTCACGTGCCTGCTTGGAGGAGATTGGAGCCTCCCGCATCTGCTCGTGAACCCGTGCGAATTCCTTCTCGCTGAAGACGTAGATGCAACGCTCCTGGCCCCTCGTGAGCACCAGCCCGCTGGCAAGTTCCTCACGGAACTTAGCGGGGAGAATGATCCGTCCCTTTTCATCCAGACGCGGCGAGTGAGTGCCCAGAAACACTGGCCCACCGCCTGTCCGCCGTCAGGAACTGCACATCCCCTATGTTGCAACCACCCTCTTATGTCCTCCACATTACTCCACTTTCCACCACAGTCAACGCAAAACCGCCCCGCGCAGGACCGGAATATGGGAAAAAGGCCTTGAATTACCGCGGATTGGGCCCGGTGGTGGGAAGTGGAGGAAGTTTCACATCGGCTGGGGCGTCGGAATTCCGATCAACCGCCGGCATGGAGCGAATTTCCCCGAAATTGCCCTTTAAATGCGAAAAGACCCGCCGGAGCGGATCTTTTCGCATTCCCCTGCTGCCAGGGGGAGCGAAATGGAGGAGGCGGGAGCCGGAAAGCGGCCGGCCTCCCGGAGTTGCTTAGGGCTCTCCCCTGCGGCGCTCGTCCCAACGCTCTTCCAGGCTGCTCATAAACGAACTGCGCTGCTTTCCGGGTTTGCCGCTGCCGGCCTTGGATCCGGCCTTGCCGCGGGAGCTGCGCATTGTGGCGAAGTACACCCCGCCGCCCATGACGACGAAGCCCAGCACTCCTACAAGGATGTTCTGGAAACTGACGCCCACCAGCAACAGGAAGACGCCGGCCAGCGCGCACAGGACCCCAATGACCACATGCCTGGTTGACCATGAACGCCCCGGATCCGAACCCATTGAGTTCGCAAATTTCGGGTCGTCCTCGTGAAGCTGCTTTTCAAGCTGCTCAAGCAGCTTCTGTTCGTGCTCCGACAGCGGCATCACGACCTCCTTTTGTAGGCCAACGTCCGGGCTGATCCCAGCCACTACTTCTACTCCGTAGAACGCCTGCTGTTGCTGGAAAGTTCCCGCCCGGCCGGCTTTGGCCAAAGCAGGAACCCAGCATGCGGTCGCGGGAGCGGGAGCATGTCCAAGAGGGTCCGGCAGTAAGTCCATTCACTCGAAACTATGTACCTCTAAGGATAGATTGTTGAGGGCTGATCTGAAAGACGGCAATGACTTCAGGGGCCCCTGTCAGGCGGGCCGTTGCGTGCTGTCGCCCGGCCGGTTTTCCGGCTCCATGAGGCGTGCCGGGAGGACCGACTTGTTGCCGAATTTCCGGGCCACCTCGTCCAGCGCCTGCTCCGCGGCACGCCAGTTGTCATCCCTGCGGTCAATGCTCAGCTGGAGAGAGGTCCGGGCCGCTTCCTCGAGCTGCTCGGCCCGGACACCTACCAACCGTACGGTCATGGCCCTGGCCCCCAGGGACTCCAGGAGCTGGACTGCCACCGCATAGATGAGTTGGGCGCTGTCCACAGGGGTCTGGACGGTCCTGCTGCGGGTGATTGTGGAAAAGTCGGCGAACCGCAACTTCAGGGCGACGGTCCGGGCCACCATTCCAGAGCTCCGCAGACGGCCCGCCGTGCGGTGGGAAAGCCGCAGCAGTTCCCGGCGAAGGAGGGCGTCGTCGTCGGTGTCCGTGGCAAAGGTCTCTTCCGCCCCGATACTCTTTTCCAACCGCACCGGCGTCACCGGACGGGGATCGATGCCCCATGCAAGCTGGTGAACGTGCTCTCCCGTTGCGCCCAGGACCTTCTTCAAGGACGACACCGGAGTTTCCGCAACGTCGGCCACGGTTTTGATGCCCATCTTTGCCAGCACCTCTTTCGTTTTGGCACCAACGCCCCAGAGTGCGCCCACGGGCAGGCTATGAAGGTAAGGAACGGTCTGGTCCGGCCCGATGAGCAGCAGCCCGTCCGGCTTGCACCGGGTGGATGCGATCTTGGCAACGAACTTGGTCTCCGCGATCCCCACCGACGCAGTGATGCCAAGTTCCGCTGCGACCCGGCGGCGGATCATCTCACCGATTCCCCTGGGCGGGCCCAACCTCCGGAGTGCTCCCGTGACATCCAGGAAGGCCTCGTCAACGCTGAGGGGCTCGACGAGGCCGGTGATGGATTCGAAGATGGCCATCAGCTGCCCCGACACCTCGTAGTAGAGCTTGTGCCGCGGTTCGATCACCACTGCCTGCGGACACATCCGCATTGCCACGGCCATGGGCATCGCTGATTTGACCCCGAAGGCCCGGGCCTCGTAGGAACCGGAGAGGACCACCGAACGCTCCCCAGGGAAGCCGACGATCACGGGCTTGCCGCGAAGTTCGGGCCGCGTGCGCAGTTCCACCGAGACAAAGAACGCATCCATGTCGACGTGCATGATGCACGTGCGCCGCCGGCCCGGAAGGCGCGCGGCGGATGCCTGGTTCATACCTGCGGGCCCCACGGCTGCAATCCTATCGGTTGGTAGGGACTGCCCGGGTTTGTCAGGAGAGCATTTCAGGCTGGCTAAACTGGAGGCTGGTTCCGCCAACAACACCAGGAGGAAAGTCTTCGTGACGGCTATTGGATACTTCAAGCCAGCTGGCCTGGCCGCGCTTGCCGCTGTTGGGGCGCTTGTCCTGGCTGCCTGCAGCCAGGCACCGTCCGGACAAGCTGAGCCGTCCCAGTCCGCTTCCATTGCCGCAACCCAGTCAGCCCTGACGGCTTCACCCAGCCCCTCGGCGTCGCCCAATACCTCCGCAACCGTGGGTGCCATGGTGGCGGGCTTTCCGCAGCAGCTCCTCCCGCTGATGACCGGCGCAACGGTTGTCTCCAGCAGCTTCGACAAGGCCTCCTCCCCTTCGACCGCCGCACTCGTCGGTACGGTCAGCGCCCCCACCGCCTCAGTCATCGACTTCTACAGCAAGGCGTTGGAGGGCCAGGGGTTCAAGGCCGTGCCCGGGGACAAAGTGGGCGGAGTGGCATCCAAGGATTTCGTCCGCGGGGACAGCGAGACTGTTAACCTCTCGGTCGTTGAAGCCGCCGGCGTTTCCACCTTCACCATCGGTGCCAACGTGGCAGCTGAGTCTGCAAAGTGACGGCCGCCGAGCAGCTGAGGAATGAACAGGCCGGCTTCGTAGCAGGGGTGGCTGGTGAGCTCACAGGTTTCCTGACGGCCCGGCAGGCCGTCATGTCCGGCATCTCCCCTGATATCGAGCCCATCATGGGGTCGATCTCCAATCTGGTCACCGGCGGCAAGCGCCTCCGAGCCTTGATGTGCTACTGGGGCTGGCGGGGTGCAGGCGGCGAGGCGGGGGCCGGCGAGGTGGTTACGGCCGGTGCTGCGCTCGAGCTGTTCCAGGCGGCCGCCCTGATCCACGATGACATCATCGACCGTTCGGATACCCGGCGGGGCGGTCCCAGCGTGCACCGCCGCTTCAGCCAACTGCACACCGCGCAGGGCTGGGCACTGGACAGCGAACGGTTTGGCCAGGCCGCTGCCATACTTGCGGGCGACCTTTGCCTGTCCTTCAGCGAGGAGGCGTTCACGGACATCGGCGAGCGGGCTGCCTCGGGAAGCCGGGCCCGGTTGATCTTCAACCTCATGCGGGCAGAGGTGATGGCCGGCCAGTACCTGGACATCCTGGAAGAAGTAGCAGGTCCGGTCCGGGACCGGGCAGGTGCCGTCGGCAGGGCACAGTCGATCATCCGGTTCAAGAGCGCCAAATACTCCACGGAACACCCTTTGGCCCTGGGCGGAGCCCTGGCTGGAGCCTCGAATGAGTTGCTTCGGGGCTATTCAGCTTTTGCCCTTCCGCTCGGTGAAGCCTTCCAGCTCCGCGACGACGTCCTGGGCGTGTTCGGGGATCCGTTGACCACGGGCAAGCCGGCGGGCGATGACCTGCGCGAAGGAAAGCGGACGGTTCTGGTGGCCCTCGCCCTGGACCAGGCTTCGCCGGAGGAATCGGCCTTCATTGATGCCAGCCTTGGCAGCCCGGATCTTTCGGACGCTGACATCCTGGAAATCCGGCGGATCATCGAGGATTCCGGAGCGCTGCAGGCTACTGAGGTCCTCATCAGTGAATTCGGATCCGCGGCATTTGACGCCCTGGACGGACTCGAATTGGAAGAGCTGCCCAAAACCGCCCTTCGGAGGCTGGCCGAGGTAACGGTCAGCCGAGCCTCCTGAGCCGGTCCGTTACCAGGCCAGGGTCTGGGCCCTGCGCCTGATTTCCGTCTTGCGGCCTTCCCGCAGGGCGTCAATGGGGCGGCCGCGCAACGATTCGTCTTCGGTGAACAGCCAGACGATGAGGTCCTCGTCTGAGTAGCCGGCGTCCGCCAGCACCACGATGGTTCCTTTAAGGCTGTCCACTACCTGGCCGTCCTGGATGAACTCGGCGGGTACCGAACGGATTTTCCGGTCGCCCACGCGCAACGCCGCCAGGGAACGCTCGTCAATCAGGCTGTGCACCTTGGTAATTGAAACATCCAACAAACGGGCGACGTCGGGCAGCGGCAACCACTGGCCCACCAGGTTTTCTACATTACTCACGGATCAAGGTTGCCACGCCGTCCACCCCGCCGCCTAGTCGGAGCAATTCATTCCGCCCCTGGCCTGCGGACACTCCCGAAAAGAAGCCATTACGGGAATTCCTAAAATTCTTGTGCTATCAGCAAATTCATGAGAGATTCACACACATCACATTTGTAACACGGATAACTTAAGTCACAGTAGTATCAAGATTGACAGCGGCATCCCCGCCCGCGTCCGCACCCGCAGTTGAGAAGAGGATTCTTTCCGATGACGATGTCCCGCTCGCCCAAGCAGCCCCCCAAGCCGAGTCTGCCGATGATTGCCGCAACCACTGCGGCGCTGCCAGCGGTCGTACTGTCATCCTTGGCCCTCGCCCAGCCGGCCGCGGCCCAGCAGCCCGCACGGAATATTCCGAGCAGCCTTGCAGCAGCGATGAAGGCCCAGGCCGCAGCGAAAGCGGCGGGCAGCGTAATCCCTGCCGCTGTTGTCTCCACCACCATTCCCGCGGCCTTCCAGCCCACGCAGCCGGCTGCGCCCGCTGAGTACACGATCGTCCGCGGTGATACCGTCAGCGCCATCGCCGGACGTTTTGGCCTCAGCACCGGAGACATCCTGAAGCTGAACAACCTTCAGGCCAACACCATTATTTACCCCGGCCAGAAGCTCAAGCTTTCCGGCTCGGCGGAGCCTGCGGCTCCGGCACCCGCCGCTGCCCCTGCGCCCGCAGCCCCGGCCCCGGCCGGCGGCGCAACTTACACGGTAAAGCCCGGTGACACCCTTGGCGCCATCGCCGCGAAGCACAACGTGTCGCTTTCGGACGTCTTTGCCTGGAACAACCTCTCGATGCGCTCCATCATCTATCCGGGACAGAAGGTCAAGGTGGGCGGCGGCGACGCCGCGCCTGCACCGGCAGCGCCTGCACCGGCCGCGGCCCCGGCCCCGGCGGCACCGGCACTGGCCAACACCACGGCACCGGCCACGGGCTCCTACACCATCAAGGCCGGCGATACGCTCTCGGCCATCGCATCCCGCCACGGCGTCAAGCTGTCGGACCTGCTCGCCGCGAACAAACTGGGTATGACCACGGTCATTTATCCGGGCAGCAAACTGGTGATTCCCGGCGGCTCCGGCCAGGCGGCCGCGCAGCCCGCAGCGGCAGCACCCCAGCCGGCAGCCGCTCCGCTGGTGCCCAGTTCCTTCCTGGGGTTCAGCTACCCCGCCGCTGTGGTCAGCTCCGCCAACGAGAACAAGGCCCTGCTGAACGCCTCCCCCGTCCCCTCACGGGATGAGATGAAGAACATCGTTGCCGACACCGCGCGCCGCATGGGTGTGGATCCCTCCCTGGCCATGGCTTTCGCTTTCCAGGAATCCGGCTTCAACCAGCGGGCAGTGTCACCGGCGAACGCGATCGGCACCATGCAGGTCATTCCCAGCTCCGGGCAGTGGGCGTCCGACCTTGTTGGCCGGAAGCTGAACCTGCTGGACCCGTACGACAACGCCACGGCCGGCGTCGCCATCATCCGGCAACTGCTGGCCACCAGCAAGGACCAGGACACTGCGATTGCGGGCTACTACCAGGGCCAGTACTCGGTGAGTAAGTACGGCATGTACGACGACACCAAGGCCTACCTGGCGGCGATCAAGGCACATCAGAAGAACTTCAGCTGAGCTGCTGCCACTGACCAATATCTGTTTGCGGGTCCGAACCGTTACCGGTTCGGACCCGTTTTCATTTCGGACGCGTTTTGCTGCGGGATTAGGATCGTAGGGTGCAGGAACACGTGTCAGACCCAGTTGTAGGGACGCTGGTGGACAACCGCTATGCCGTCACCTCCAGGCTTGCCCGTGGCGGGATGTCCACCGTCTACCTGGCCATTGACCAAAGGCTGGACCGTGAGGTGGCGCTCAAGGTGCTGCACCCCCACCTCGCCGCCGACGAAAACTTCCTGGGCAGGCTAGGCCGTGAGGCCAAGGCAGCCGCCCGCCTGTCCCATCCGCACGTAGTGGGTGTTTTGGACCAGGGCAACGACGGCAATACCGCCTATCTCGTTATGGAATACATCAAGGGCCACACGCTCAGGGACGTCCTCAGGGACAGGGGCGCCCTGCCACCCCGGCTGGCGCTGGCACTGATCGACCCTGTGGTGGAGGGGTTGGGTGCGGCACACGCAGCCGGCTTCATCCACCGCGACGTGAAGCCCGAGAACGTCCTGATCGCCGACGACGGCCGGATCAAGATCGGGGACTTTGGCCTGGCCCGTGCCGTCACCAGCTCAACCAGCACCGGGGCCCTGATCGGGACAGTGGCCTACATCTCGCCGGAACTGGTCCTTGGAAAACCGGCGGATGCGCGCAGCGACGTCTATTCCGTGGGCATCATGCTGTATGAAATGCTGACCGGGAGCCAGCCGTTCGAGGGCGAAGTACCCATCCAGGTGGCTTACCAGCACGTCAACGGTACGGTGGGACCACCGTCGGATCTTGTCCCCCGGCTCGCCGCCGAAGTGGATGAACTGGTGCAGTGGTGCACCGCCAACGATCCCGAGAACCGGCCGGTGGACGGCAACGCGCTGCTCCAGGAACTGCGCCACATCCGGACCAACCTCACCGACGCGGAGCTGGACCTGCAGCCCCCGGCAGCGGCAGCGGCCGCGTATCCGCACCAGACCGAGGTCCTGGGCCGCGCCAGCAATCCGACAACCCTGATGCCTCCCTCCCGGCCGGCTGCCCCCGCCTACCCGCCGGGGCAGTACCCGACAGCCGATTTCCCGACCGAGCACGTGGCCCACCATCAGCGGCCCGGACTTACGCTGCCCGACGACGACGATGCGGACAGCGGCTGGTCTCCCCCGCCACCGCGGCTGGGCAAGCGGGCGCAGCGGAAAGCCGACCGGGAAAGCGAGAAGCTGCGCGCGCTGGCCGCCGCCACAGCGGTGCGTACCCTTCGGGAAGGAAATCCGCGCCGCCGCGGCCTCATATGGGTGGTGGTCCTCATCCTCGCGGCCCTGCTGGCCACGGGCGCCGGCTGGTTCTTCGGCATGGGGCCCGGTGCCGCCGCTGCCGTTCCTGCAGTGGCCAACAAGACAGTGGCCCAGGCCCAGCAACTGCTCGACGGGGTGGGCTTCCGCTCCACCACGAGCGATGTCTTCGACGACGACGTGCCGACCGGCCTCGTGGTGGGCAGCGAACCCGCCGCGGGGACGGAAATCCGGAAGTTCCAGCCTGTCTCACTGCTGGTGTCGAAGGGGCCCCAGCTTTTCCCGTTGCCAAAGCTCACCGGCGGGAGTTTGGACGCAGCAAAGACCGTCCTGAATGCGGCGGAGATGGCGCTGGGGACGGTCGCCGAAAAATTCGATGAGGAAGCAGCTGCCGGAGCCGTCCTGTCCCAGGATCCCGCTGCCGGCACCCCTGCCCGGCACGGTACTCCCGTAGGACTTGTGGTTTCCAAGGGCCCGCAGCCCATTGCCGTTCCGTCGGTCGTGGGAAAGGCCGAGGACGATGCCGTGGCTGCGGTTGAGGCGGCAGGCCTCACCGCTGAGGTGGCCCCTGATGAGGTGTTCGACCGGAACGTTCCGGAGGGCGCCGTCGTCAGCCAGTCCCCGCCCAATGGGACGCTGGCCAGGGGCGGCACGGTCACCCTGACCATCTCCAAGGGCCCCAGGATGGTTGCCGTCCCCAGCTTCATCGGCAAGCAGGCATCGGAGGCACGCAAGGCGCTCGAGGCACTGGGCTTCCAGGTCCGGGTGAACAACATCCTGGGCGGCTTCTTCGGCACCGTGCGGGACCAGTCGCCGGTGGACCGCGAGGTCCCGGAAGGCTCGGTCGTCACCATCACGGTGGTGTAGTCAGGGTGGGCAGGCATCGCCTGCCCACCTTGAACCGTTTGGCTTTGTTCCTAGTGCTTGGCGAGCGCGCCGGCTACCAGGAAGGCCATTTCGAGTGACTGCATGTGGTTCAGGCGGGGGTCGCAGACAGACTCGTAGCGGTCCAGGAACGCATCCTGGTCTATCGGGTCGGCGCCGCCCAGGCACTCGGCGACGTCGTCGCCTGTCATCTCCACGTGCAGGCCGCCCGGTACGGTCCCCAGCCCGTGGTGCACCTCGAAGAAGCCGCGAACTTCGTCGATGACGTCGTCGAAGTTCCGCGTCTTGTATCCGTTGGGTGACGTGACCGTGTTGCCGTGCATGGGGTCGGTGACCCACAGGACCTGCGCCCCGGAGGCGGTGACCTTCTCGACGACGGCAGGCAGCTTCTCGCGGATGTTGCCGGCGCCCATGCGGGTGATGAAGGTGAGGCGGCCGGGCTCGCGGTCCGGGTCGAGCTTGTCGATCAGGCGAAGGGCGTCATCACCGGTGGTGGACGGGCCCAGCTTCACGCCGATGGGGTTGCGTACCCGCGAGAGGAAGTCGACGTGGGCGTGGTCGAGTTCCCGGGTACGCTCGCCGATCCAGAGGAAGTGGGCCGAGGTGTCGTACGGGAAGCCGGTGCGGGAGTCAATGCGGGTCAGCGCGCGTTCGTAATCCAGCAGCAGTGCCTCGTGGCTGGCGAAGAACTCCACCCGCTTGAGGGCTTCGAAGTCTGCGCCGCAGGAGTCCATGAATTTGATGGCACGGTCAATGTCGCGGGCCAGCGACTCGTAACGGGCGTGGGCGGGGTTTTCGGTAAAGCCCTTGTTCCACTGGTGCACCGAGCGCAGGTCCGCGAAACCACCCTGGGTGAAGGCGCGGATGAGGTTCAGGGTGGAGGCCGACGTGTGGTAGGCGCGCAGCATGCGCGCGGCGTCGTGGCCGCGGGACTCGGGAGTGAAGTCGTACCCGTTGACGATGTCGCCGCGGTAGGCGGGCAGGGTCACGCCGTCGCGGGTTTCGTCATTGGAGGAACGGGGCTTGGCGAACTGGCCAGCCATGCGGCCCATTTTGATGACCGGCATGGCGGCGCCGTAGGTAAGCACCACTGCCATCTGGAGGATGGTCTTGACGCGGGCGCTGATCTTGTCAGCCGTGGCTGCCTCGAAGGTCTCGGCACAGTCGCCGCCCTGCAGCAGGAACGCCTTGCCCTGGGCGGCGGCAGCCAGCCGCTCCCGCAGGACGTCCACTTCACCCGCAAACACCAGCGGCGGAAGGACCGACAGTTCCTTCACCGACGCCTCAAATACATCCCGGTCCTGCCAGCTGGGCTGCTGGGAGATGGGAAGGTCCCGCCAGTGGTCCAGTCCGGGATAGTTGGCCGCTCCGCTCTGGGCGGTGCTGGACAGAGAAAAGGCTGGTTTTGCAGATAGCTCAGTCACCCTCTAAGACTAGCGGCAGGGCGGCAGCGGCGGGCACCGGACCGTCACGCTGTCCGCTGTCCCCGTCATAACTGCCGCGCGGCCGCCGGCAGGTTCCGCTACCCCGTGGCCTGCGTGCCGGCGTCGTCCTCCATACCAGGATGTGCCGACGCCGTACCGGAGCCGGCGTCCGGGACGAACCCGCCGTCGGAGGCCGCCGGGGCGGCAAGGGGCTCAGCTGCGGCCCGGGGTTCCTCAGGCTTGCCGGCGAGCCGCAGCTTCACTACGGCTGCGTATTCATCCACGTACTCCTGGCCGGAGAGCCGCAGCAGCTGGGACATGATCTCGTCCGTGACCTTGCGCTGGACCGTCCGGTCCTCCGCCTGCTCCCGGTACTGGCTGAAATCCAGTGGCTCGCCGAAGATCATGCCGATCCTGCGGATGTTCGGCAGCCGTTTGCCGATGGGCTGCACCTTGTCCGTGCCGATCATGGCCACGGGGATCACGGGGACGCCTGCCTGCAGCGCGAGCCTGGCCACGCCCACCTTGCCCCGGTACAACCGTCCGTCAGGGCTTCGCGTGCCCTCCGGGTAGATGCCCAGCAACCCGCCTGCGTTGAGCACTTCCATCCCGGCGTTCAGCGACGCGGCGGAAGCAGCGCCTCCGGAGCGGTCCATGGGCAGTTGGTTGGTGAGGCGGAAGAATGCGGCCGTAAGCCTGCCCTTGATGCCGGTTCCAGTGAAGTATTCCGACTTGGCGAGGAAGACCACGGGCCGCCGCACCATGAGCGGCATGAAGATGGAGTCGGAGAACGACAGGTGGTTGGAGGCGATGATGGCGGCCCCCTGCGCCGGAATGTTGTCCAGGCCCTTGACCCAGGGCCTGAAGAGCAGCTTGATCACCGGACCGAGGAAGATCCTTTTCATGACCCAATAGAACACGTGGTGAACCTCTCCGGAAGGCAGCCCCAGGCCCTGCGTCGGGCCTGGCCAGCGATTCAATGCAACCCTACTCTAGTGAGATTTGGCTGGAACAGTGACACGATGGAGTCATGACTGAAAGCAGCACCCCGCCCCGTCCGGCCGCTTTCAGTTATCCAGGCCACGGGGCCAACGCCCGCATCGGCGTAGCCATCTGCCACGGTTTCACAGGCAGTCCCCTGAGTGTCATGCCGTGGGCGCAGCACCTCGCAGATCTGGGATACGCCGTATCCGTCCCCCTGCTGCCGGGGCACGGAACAGACTGGCGCCAGCTCGCAGCCACAGGCTGGAAGGACTGGTACCGCAGCTATGAAGAGGCCCTCCTCGACCTGGCCGGCCGGACGGATTCATGCTTCACCGCGGGCCTGTCGATGGGCGGTGCCATCGCCCTCCTCGCGGCATCCCGCCACCCGGTGGCCGGGGTCAGCGTTGTCAACCCCGGCCTGAGCTTCTACGACCGCCGGGTGCGGATCATCGGCCTCCTCAAGTACTTCCAGCGGACCACGGTCCCCATCCAGGAGGACCAGCCGACGGCGCCTGCGACGAACGACGGCGACTACTCGCTGACCCCGCTGGCTGCCGTGCATGAACTCAAGAAACTGTTCCGCGCCGCCGTTCGCGGCCTGCCAGGTGTTGACGCCCCCGTCCAGGTCTTCAAGTCCCGCACCGACGCCGTGGTCCCGCCCACCTCACTGGCACTGCTGCAGAAGGGGCTGGGCGCCAACCTCGACGAGGTGACGGAGCTTGCCAGCAGCGGACATGTGGCTACTCTGGACGTTGACGCGCCCGCGATCTTCGCCAGGTCCGGAGAATTCGTCGCCGCCCACGCCCGCCGCACCAGTACCTTGGAGACGCCATGACCTCCGGTCCGGACCACAGCCCGTTCACCAGCGCCTTCAGCGGCGAAGGGGCCAGCACGGGGGTGGTCCTCTCCCACGGCTTCACGGGCAGCCCGCATGGCCTGCGCGCCTGGGCCACGGCGTTCGCAGCAGCCGGTTTCGCCGTCCGGATGCCGCTGCTGCCGGGCCACGGGACCACGTGGCAGGATCTGGCCCGCACCCGCTGGCAACAGTGGCACGGCGCCCTGGATGACGCCTTCCTGGAACTGGACGCCGAGTGCGACCAGGTCTTCGCGGCCGGCCTCAGCATGGGCGGGGCGCTGGCCCTGCGCATTGCGGCCACCCGGCCCGTCGCCGGAGTGCTCCTGGTGAACCCCGGCCTGGTGATTGACGATCCCCGGGCGCCCTTGGCAGGAATCCTGAAGCTGGTGCTCAAAAGCACCCCGTCGATCGGCAATGACATCCTCAAGGCAGGGATGGATGAAGGCGCCTACGCGCGCACGCCCGTGGCCGCTGCCCATGAACTGAACAAGATGTTCAGGGACACCGTCCGGCTCCTTCCCCGGGTTACCGCCCCTGTACAGGCCTACCGCTCCACCGTGGACCATGTGGTGTCGGATGCCAGCATGGACGTCCTCAGGCGGGGGCTGACGCATGCTCCGCTGGAAGTGGTGCGGCTCGAGAACAGCTACCACGTCGCCACCCTGGACAACGACGCCGACCGCATCTTCGAAGGGTCCGTGGACTTTATCAAGCGCGTCCTGCAGGACGCGCCCGCCGGGGTACGCGGGACCGGGACAGGAGGTCCGCAGTGAACAGGCCTGACTCCGACCAGCCGGACCAGGGCGCCAACCAGGACGACGCCGTGTGGCTGGACCTGGTGGCCAGGCTCGAATCGGACACAGTTGCGATCCGCCCCGATTCCCCCGCCCCCGGGGAACAGTTGCCAACCGGACCGGTTGCTGCGGCGCCGGAGCCCCCGGCACCGCCCACCTTCCGCGACTTCGATCCCCTGGGCCTGGCGGGAACGCAGCCCGCGGAGAGGCCCCCGGCGGAGCGCCGGACGCGGCCCGGGGATGGGACGGACGGGCCCGGAGAGGGGCCCCGGGACTACGAGGTGGACGACGACGGCGAGGAGTTCGTGCCGGAGGAACCGCCCAGCCTGGCCGGCACCGATCCCCTGACCATGCTCGCGTGGCTCGGCGCCGTCGGCGGCCCTGTCGCGCTGCTGCTCTCCGCCATGTTCTGGCGGTCAGCGCCCCTGCTGGCCGTCGTTGGCATCGTTGCGGTGTTCGTGCTGGCCACGGTGTACCTGATCATGAAGCTGCCCCAGGAAAAAAACGGCGACGACGACGGCGCCCGGGTCTAGCTTCCCGCCAGCCATCCTGCCGTCGTCGTCAGCTGCGGACGCGGCTGCTGACGCGGGAAAGGTCAGCGGCCCCGATAAGGCCCGCGTTGGGGCCCAGTGCCGCTAATTCGATCCCCGCAGCCGGACGGAATCCGCGCCCAGTCAGGTTCCGCGCGAAGGCCTTGCGGGCCGGCTCCACCAACAGGTCCCCCGCCGAGCACAGGCCGCCGCCGATAACGAACAGACCCGGGTCCAGTGCCGCTGCCAGGTTGGCCAGCCCGAGCCCCAGCCATTCGCCGACCTCCTCAATCAGCTCCCGCGACGCGGGGTCGCCGGCCAGGGCCAGTTCGGTCACAATGGCGCCGGTGATCGCTTCGGGATGTCCGCCCACGGCTGCCAGCAGGTCTTGGGCCATCGGCGAGTTGGACCGGGCCAGGAGCCTCGCCTCCCGTCCCAGCGCGTTGCCCGAAGCATATTGCTCCCAGCAGCCGCGGTTCCCGCATTCGCAGCGGTGGCCGCCCGGCATGATGATCTGGTGGCCGAACTCCCCTGCCACGCCGAACCGGCCGCGTTCCACCCTGCCGTCCATCACCATGGCGCCGCCGATGCCGGTGCCCAGCGTGATGCAGACAAGCCGGTCCTCCCCTTGACCGGCACCAAAGCGCCACTCAGCCCACGCTGCGGCATCGGCATCGTTGGTCAAGAGCACCGGGCGGCGGAGGAGCCGCTGGAGGTTCTCGCGCAGGGGCTCGTTGCGCCAGGCCAGGTGCGGGCTGAAAAGGACCGTTCCACCGGCAAGGTCCATCCAGCCCGCGGCGCCGATACCCACCGACCAGATGCGGTGCCCCCGGCCCAGTTCCTCGACCAGTTCCACGATGACCTGCTCCACCGCGCGTGGATCCGTTCCGGGGGTGGAGCGCCGGGCCTCGTTGAGGATCCGGCCTTCCGCGTCCACCACGCCTGCGGCGACCTTGGTTCCCCCGATGTCGATTCCGATGGCCAGTCCCTTGCGGCCCAGGCGGAGGTGCCCGCCCGTGCCGCCATGGAGCTGTCCGACACGGTGGGCGGCGGGACGGCGGCGCCACGGAGCGGGTCTTTTCAGGGGGCCGGCCTGATCGCCGGGCAACGGTCCGTACATAGTCCACCATTCTAGGCGGGCAGCAAGATTGTCTTGACATACACCCCTTCATAGCGCCCATTGACGGCTAAGTTACTCACCAGTAGGTTTATGTACTGCACTGTTCCGCCCGGGGTACTAGTCTTTAGGCAACCCCTGCGCGGGACTTCAGATATCAAAGGAGCTATAGTGCGCGAATTCAGTGTTCCGCCCCTGGTTGTTGTCCCACCCGAAACCAACATCACTGACCTGGTGTTGCGCCAGGCGGGCAAGGCCAGCAACCCGGCACTGTTTTCCCGCCTGGATTCGGCGGGCTCGTGGCGCGACGTGCCCGCCACCGAATTCCTGGCCGACGTCAAGGCCCTGGCCAAGGGGCTCATTGCCAGTGGGGTCGGCGCCGGTGACCGTGTGGGCATCATGTCCCGCACCCGCTATGAGTGGTCTCTCGTGGATTTTTCCATCTGGTTCGCGGGAGCGGTTTCGGTTCCCATCTATGAAACCTCTTCCCCTTCCCAGGTGGCCTGGAACCTGGGTGACTCCGGCGCGGTGGCCGCCTTCGGCGAGTCCGCCCACCACGAGAACGTTATCCGGCAGGCCGTCACTGCCGAAGGCCTGACGGAAGTGCAGCACGTATGGCAGCTTGAGGGCCAGGGCCTCGATAGCCTGCGCGAGGCCGGCAGCGGCGTCAGCGACGAGGAACTTGAGTCCCGCCGCAGCGCAGCGGGACTGCGGGACGTGGCCACCATCATCTATACCTCCGGCACCACGGGACGCCCCAAGGGCTGCGAGCTGACCCACGGCAACTTCGTGGAACTCTCGGACAACGCCCTGGCCATCATCGGCGAGATTGTCCACGAGAAGGCCAAGACCATCATGTTCCTGCCGCTGGCCCACGTATTTGCGAGGTACATCTCGGTGCTGGCCATGGCAGCCGGAACCACGGTGGCCCACACCCCGGACATCAAGAACCTCCTGGCCGACCTGCAGAGCTACGAACCGACGTTCATCCTGGCGGTGCCCAGGGTCTTCGAGAAGGTCTACAACTCCGCGCTGACCAAGGCCGAGGACGGCGGCAAGGGCGCCATCTTCCACCGGGCCGCCGAAACTGCCATCGCCTTCTCCAAGGCCCGGCAGGAAGGACGGGTAGGTCTGGGCCTGAAGCTGCGGCACGCGTTGTTCGACAAGCTGGTCTACGGCAAGCTTCGGGCGGCCATGGGTGGACACGTTGCCCATGCGGTATCCGGCGGCGGCCCGCTGGGCGAGCGGCTGGGCCACTTCTTCCAGGGCATCGGCCTGCAGGTGCTGGAGGGATACGGGCTCACCGAAACCACCGCGCCCATCACGGTAAACACCCCATCACGAATCAAGATCGGCTCCGTGGGCAAGCCCCTGCCGGGCAACGCCGTCAAAATTGCCGACGACGGCGAGATCCTGGCCAAGGGAGTCTGCGTCATGCGCGGCTACTACCAGCGGGACGACCTCACCACCGAGGCCTTCACCGATGGGTGGTTCCACACCGGGGACATCGGCAAGCTGGATGACGAAGGTTTCGTCTGGATCACCGGCCGCAAGAAGGAAATCATTGTCACCGCAGGCGGCAAGAACGTCATCCCGGCCCTGTTGGAGGACCAGATCCGTGCGGACGCCCTCGTATCGCAGGTGCTCGTGGTGGGCGACAACAGGCCCTTCATCGGGGCCCTGGTCACCCTGGACCAGGAAGCCCTGCCGGGCTGGCTCCAGCGCCACGGGCTCCCGGCGGACACCACCCTGGAGCAGGCAGCGGCCAATCCGGTGGTCAAGGCAGCGGTGCAGGACCTGGTCACCGCGGCCAACACCTCGGTCTCGCAAGCCGAGGCCATCAAGTCCTTCCGCATTGTCCCGGCCGACTTCACCGAAGCGTCCGGACACCTGACACCGTCCATGAAGGTAAAGCGGGCACAAGTAATGAAAGACTTCGAAACCGTCATCGAGGAAATGTACTCGGCCCCGCGTTCCTGACCCGCCACAAACGAAAGGGTCCTTCACAACGTGAAGGACCCTTTCGCCGTTTCCGGAACTTCTTACTGCTCGATGACCAGCAGCAGGTCTCCGCCCTGGACCTGCTCCACCGCGGAGATGGCGAGGCGGGAGACCTTGCCGGCTACCGGCGTCGTGATGGATGCTTCCATCTTCATTGCCTCAATGGTGGCCACGGTGTCTCCTGCCTTGACCGTCTCCCCCGGCTTGACGGTGACGGTGACTGCCCCGGCGAAGGGAGCGGCCACCTGGCCGGGCTGGGCGGGATCGGCTTTCTCAGCGGCCTTGACGTTGCTCACCACGGAGCGGTCGCGCACCACCACGGGCCGGGACTGGCCGTTGAGGGTGCACATGACGGTGCGCATGCCCTTCTCGTCCGGCTCGGACACGGCTTCCAGGGACGCGATCAACCTCACGCCACGCTCCAACTGGATCTCGTGCTCGGTGCCGCGCTGGAGCCCGTAGAGGTAGTCGCGGGTGTCAAGGACCGAGATGTTCCCGTACGTCTCCACGCTCTTCAGGTAGTCCTTGGTGGGGCCGTCGAAGAGCAGCCGGTTCAGCGTGTGCTGGCGGGTCTTCGAGTCGGACTTGAGCGCAGCACTGTCCTCTGCGCTGAGCTCCACGTCCCGGACTTTCACGCTCCTGCCCTGCAGGGCCTTGGTGCGGAACGGCTCGGGCCAGCCTCCGGGAGGATCACCGAGCTCGCCGGACAGGAAACCGATGACGGAGTCGGGGATGTCGTAGTTCTGCGGGTTTGCTTCGAAGTCGGCGGGATCCGCGTTGAGTCCCACCAGGTGCAGTGCGAGGTCGCCCACCACCTTGGAGGACGGCGTCACCTTCACCAGGTGGCCGAGGATGCGGTCAGCTGCCGTGTACATGTCCTCGATCGCCTCGAACTGCTCCCCCAGGCCCAGGGCCATGGCCTGCTGGCGCAGGTTGGAAAGCTGCCCGCCGGGGATCTCGTGCTTGTACACGCGGCCGGTGGGGCCGGGCAGTCCGGACTCGAACGGCGCGTAGACCCGCCTGACTGCTTCCCAGTACGGCTCAAGTGAACTGACGGCATCGAGGCTGAGGCCCGTGTCCCGCGGCGTGTGGGCCAGGGCGGCAACAAGGGCCGACGCCGACACCTGGCTGGTGGTCCCGGCCAGCGACGCCGACGCCACGTCCACGGCATCCACACCGGCGTCGACAGCCGCCAGGAGCGTGGCCAGCTGGCCGCCCGCGGTGTCGTGGGTGTGCAGGTGGACGGGCAGGTCGAAGCGCTCGCGCAGCGCCGCGACAAGCTTGGCGGCGGCAGCGGGCCGCAGCAGCCCGGCCATGTCCTTGATGGCCAGGATGTGGGCTCCGGCGTCGACGATCTTCTGCGCCAGCCCCAGGTAGTAGTCCAGGGTGTAGAGCTTCTCTTCCGGGTCCAGCAGGTTGCCGGTATAGCAGAGGGCCACCTCCGCGACGGCAGTGCCGGTGGCGCGGACGGCGCGGATGGCAGGAGCCATCTGGCTGACGTCGTTCAGGGCATCGAAGATGCGGAAGATGTCGATGCCCGTGGCGGCAGCCTCATTGACGAAGGCTTCGGTGACCTCTTCCGGGTAGGGCGTGTAGCCCACCGTGTTGCGGCCACGCAGCAGCATCTGGATGCAGACGTTGGGCATGGCCTGGCGCAGGGCGGCAAGACGGTCCCAGGGGTCCTCGCCCAGGAAGCGCAGTGCCACATCGTACGTGGCGCCACCCCAGGCCTCGACGGACAGCAGCTGCGGCAGGAGGGCCGTCACGGCGGGGCCGGCGGCGACAAGGTCGCGGGTGCGGACACGCGTGGCCAGCAGCGACTGGTGGGCATCGCGGAAGGTGGTGTCCGTGACGGCGACGGCGGTCTGCTCGCGGAGCGCCTTCGCAAAGCCCTCGGGGCCCAGCTCAAGGAGCTTCTGGCGTGAGCCCGGGACTGCCTGCCTGTCCTTGACCTCGGGCAGCTTGTGGGCGGGGTCTGAATGCAGGGTCAGGTCGCCGTTGGGCTTGTTGACGGTCACGTCGGCCAGCCACGTGAGGAGCTTGGTGCCGCGGTCGGCCGAGACCCGGGCCTTGAGCAGTTCCGGGCGCTGGTCGATGAAGTTCGTGGCGACATCCCCGGCAATGAAGTCGGGGTCGTCAAGCACAGCCTGCAGGAAGGGGATGTTGGTGGAGACACCGCGGATACGGAACTCCGCCAGGGCGCGGCGGGCGCGGGCAACCGCAGCCGGGTAGTCCCTGCCTCGGCACGTGAGCTTGACCAGCATGGAGTCGAAGTGGGGGCTGATCTCGGCACCGGAGTACACCGTGCCGCCGTCCAGGCGGACACCGGCACCACCGGCGGAACGGTAACCGGTGATCTTTCCGACGTCGGGCCGGAACCCGTTGGCGGGGTCTTCCGTGGTGATGCGGCTCTGGAGGGCGGCGCCGCGAAGCTTGACCGTGTCCTGCGAGAGGCCCAGGTCGGCGAGCGTCTCACCGGCGGCGATCCGCATCTGGGCCTGGACCAGGTCCACGTCGGTGACTTCCTCGGTGACCGTGTGCTCCACCTGGATGCGGGGGTTCATTTCGATGAAGACGTGCTGGCCTGCCCGCTCGCCCTCGGTGTCCACGAGGAACTCCACCGTACCGGCGTTGACGTACTTCAGCGCCTGGGCGAACTTCACCGCGTCCCGGTACAGGGCCTGGCGGATGCTGTCGTCCAGGTTGGGGGCAGGAGCGATCTCGATGACCTTCTGGTGCCGCCGCTGGATGGAGCAGTCACGCTCGAAGAGGTGCATGACGTTGCCCTCGGCGTCCGCGAGGATCTGAACTTCAATGTGCCGGGGGCGAAGGACCGCCTGCTCCAGGAACATGGTGGGGTCACCGAACGCAGCATCAGCTTCGCGCATGGCCGACTTCAGGGCTTCGGGCAGTGCCTCGCGGGTATCCACCCGCCGCATGCCGCGGCCACCGCCGCCGGCCACTGCCTTGGCGAAAATGGGGAATCCGATCTCATCGGCCGCGGCCAGGAGCTCATCCAGGTCCTTGGACGGCTCGCTGGACTTCAGGACCGGTACGCCGGCCGCGCGGGCAGCCTTCAGGGCCGCCACCTTGTTGCCGGCGAGCTCCAGGACTTCGGCAGGCGGACCTACAAAGGTGATGCCCGCTTCCTTTGCCGCGCGGGCCAGTTCCGGGTTTTCCGAGAGGAAGCCGTAGCCGGGGTAGATGGCGTCTGCCCCGGACTCTTTCGCAACGCGGACCACCTCAGCCACGTCCAGGTATGCCCGGACGGGATGTCCTTCCTCGCCAATCAGGTAAGCCTCGTCCGCTTTCTGGCGGTGGATCGAGTTACGGTCCTCTTGGGGAAAAACGGCAACGGTCTTTGCGCCCAGCTCGTAGCCGGCGCGGAAGGCCCTGATCGCGATTTCGCCGCGGTTGGCCACCAGAACTTTGGAAAACATACTTCTCCTGCATCATTGCGGGTGGATCGATGAGTGGTCACAGTGTCTAGGACCTGCAAGGCCAAACACAAATCTTTGTGGCCACGGTCACAGATTTTCCCGTCATGTCCCGAACGCTTTTAGCCTGGCTGGCGGAAACCGCCCCGGCAGCATAGTCGGTGCCATGCCGACGCCCGATAAAGCAGGATTCGCCGACGCATCAACATATGATGAGTAGGGCGGCAGGACCGTCCGGCTTCGGCTCTGCCGAGGCAAACATTACCCCCAACACGGCATCCGGCGTTAGGTTTTGGTCTCTCAAGTGCAAGTAGTCAGCATCAGCAGCCTCAAGGGTGGAGTCGGCAAGACTTCCGTCACCACAGGATTGGCGTCTGCGGCGCTGGCCGCAGGAGTCCGCACGCTGGTGGTGGACCTGGATCCGCACGCCGACGCCACGACCGCCCTGGGCGTGCAGCCGGGTGACCAGTTGGACATCGGCAGGATGCTGAAGAGCCCGCGCCGGGCGAAACTGGCGGAAAACGTGGTGCGGAGCAGTTGGGCTGACCGTGCCCCCTCCAACGGCTCCGGCCCCGCCGTCCTCGATGTCGCCGTCGGCTCTGCCTACACCGGAATCTATGACCGGCCGGACCTGGGCCGCCGCGATCTCCGCCGGCTTTCCGCCGTACTCGCCGCCGCCGACGGCTATCAGCTGGTCCTGGTCGACTGCCCTCCCTCACTCAATGGCCTGACGCGCATGGCCTGGGCGGCGAGTGACAAAGTTGCCCTGGTTGCCGAGCCCGGGCTGTTCTCGGTGGCCGGCACCGAACGCACTATGAGGGCCATCCAGCTGTTCAGGCAGGAGTTTGCGCCGAATCTTTCACCGGCAGGAATCGTGGCGAACCGGGTCCGGAGCGGCTCCTCTGAGCACACTTACCGGCTGGCGGAGATGGAGTCCATGTTCGGCGACCTCCTGCTCAGCCCGCGCATTCCCGAACAGGCCAACTGGCAGCAGATCCAGGGCGCAGCCCACCCCGTCCATCATTGGCCCGGCGATTCCGCCAAGTCCGCGGCCGGCTTGTTCGACGACCTGCTGTCCACCCTGATGACTGCAGGATCCGGCCTGCGCAGCCGCGCCCGCTAGGAACACGTTTTAATGAGTAAGGGCCACGCTCCGTCCGGAGCGTGGCCCTTACTCATTAAATTCTGCGTCAGCTGATCTTCCGCGCTGCCCGTCGCTTGCTTAATTCGTCGTCCGGAAAGGACTGCTCCGCGGCGTGCTCACTGGGCAGCGATGCAAGGCTGCCCTCGACTTCGCGCCATACCCGCCCCACGGCAATGCCAAAGACACCTTGGCCACCCTGGACCAGGTCAATGACCTCATCGGCGGAGGTGCACTCGTAGACGCTGGCGCCGTCGCTCATGAGCGTGATTTGGGCCAGGTCCTCAACGCCGCGCTCCCGCAGGTGTTCCACGGCGCTGCGGATCTGCTGCAGGGAAACTCCGGTGTCCAGGAGGCGCTTGACCACCTTGAGCACCAGGATGTCCCGGAATCCGTAGAGCCGCTGCGAGCCTGAGCCGGCAGCACCGCGGACTGCGGGCTCAACCAGGCCGGTGCGTGCCCAGTAATCGAGCTGCCGGTAGGTGATGCCTGCGGCCTTGCAGGCGGTGGGGCCCCGGTAGCCGGCGTCCTCGTCCAGTACCGGCAGGTCTTCGGTGAACAGGAGGCCCTGGGCACCGCTCACGGGCACAGCAACACCAGCCGTGGGCTGTTTAAGCCCGCCTGCTTCGCCTTTGGGACTCACCTGGATCCTCCTTGTCGTACGCTCCCCCGGAACTGATACAGCAACCGTGGCGTGAAGACCATGGGTGTAATTTCTCCGCGGGGCGCACTTTCCAGTGTGACTTGCGCGGCTGCCGTAAGCAAGGGAACTTGATACTTCGACGTTAGGCCCGGCGGGTCCCGAGGTCAAAGACCCTGGCCGCTTCGATGAGGCGTGTCGAAACTTTCAGCCTTAACTTTAACCTTAACGTGACCTTAGCCGTCGAAGTCCTCTGGTTCCACGTCATCCAGGAATTCCCGGAACCGCCGCAGTTCGCGCTCCTCATCAACGGTGGGGCCGGGCTCGGCGTCCTCCCCCTCGTCATGCTCCGTGATGCGGACCCCAGCCTCGTCCATCACGGAATCGGCGCACCAGATCCGGCACTTGGCGCGCAGCGCGACCGCCAGCGCGTCTGATGCGCGGGAGCTTACGGTGGTGCCGTTTTCAAACTGCAGCTGCCCGTAGAAGATGTTGTCCTCCACGGCAACGATGTTCACGCTGACCACCGAGTGGCCCAGCGACTCCACAACGTCCACCAGGAGATCGTGGGTCATGGGCCTGGGCGGGACCACGCCCTGCTGGGCCAGGGCGATGGCGCTGGCTTCCGGGGTGCCGATCCAGATGGGGACGTGGCGTTCGCCGTGCATTTCCTTGAGCAGGACCAGCGGCTGGTTGGAGGGCAGTTCGATCCGAACGCCCACAATCTCGACTTCGATCATCAGATGTCCATGCGTGAGATGTGGTCCTGCACCAGGGCCCGGTGCAGGGTGAGGCAAAGATCGCTGATCTCGCGGGCCGCCTCTGCCGCGCGTGCCTGTGATGCCGAGTCCTTGCGGGAGGCAAGGGGCGCGACAGCGCGTTCCACCAGGCCGAATTCCCTTTCGGCCGCTGCCTGGAAAGGCCGCAGGTGCCGTGGCTCGAGCCCGTGGCTTTCCAGCTGGACGCAGGCGCGGGCCACCTGCAGGGCATGCTCGTCGAACTGGCCGTTGCTGTGGCTGATCAGGCCGAAGCTCAGGAGCGACTGCAGCAGCGGTACGCTGGCACCGGACTCGGTGCGGAGCTGCTCCTCGCTCAGCTTGCGGCCGCGGTTCTGCAATTCGGCGGCCAGTTCGTCCGAAACAATGCGGGGGGAAACCACGACACCGGGCGGCAGGTTCTCCGGCCGCTCTCCCCTGTCGATGGCGTCCAGGTAGTCCTTGATCACCTTCAGGGGCAGGTACTGGTCCCGCTGCAGGGCCAGCACGAACCGCAGCCGCTCCACGTCGCCGTCCGAATACTGCCGGTAACCGGCAGGGGTGCGCCGCGGGTTGATCAGGCCCTTTTCCTCAAGGAACCGGATCTTCGACGCGGTCATGCCCGGGAAGTCGGCGCTCAGTTGGGCGAGGACTTCACCAATGTTCAGGACCTGGGGGCCCCGGCGTTCCGGTTGTGCCATTGCCACAGGCAGCGGTCCCCGGTTCAGCTGCGGCCTGCAGCCGTGGCAGGGCTCAGGTAGAAGGTGAGGCGGAACTTGCCGATCTGGACTTCGCTTCCGGACTTCAGTTCCACGCTGTCCACGCGGTCGTGGTTGACGTAGGTGCCGTTGAGGCTGTTCTTGTCCACCACTTCAAAGCTGCGGGCGGTCCGCCGGAACTCCACGTGGCGCCGGGACACCGTGACGTCATCCAGGAAGATGTCCGCGTCAGGGTGGCGGCCGGCAGTGGTGACATCCGAATCCAACAGGAACCGGGCACCGGCATTGGGACCACTGTGGGCCACCAGCAGCGCCGAGCCGGCAGGCAGGGCCTCCACCGAGTTGCGCTCGTCCGACGAAAGCCGCGGGGTGATGGTGGGTTCGTCAGTGACGGGGGTGAGATGGATCGAGGTGGTCTCCGACGCCCTAGCCGCACCCTTGCCGTAATCCCCATCGGCAGGGTTGTGTCTGTGGCCAGCCATGGATTCCTCCTCTTTGACGTTGCAGGCATTAAACCGGCAACCAACGGTTAGTCTCCGGGCCTGCCCGGCAGGTCCGGCACCGGCTCCCGATCCGGGCTCTGACGTGCGCAGACGCCGTGCCCGCGATGCGGGGCCGGACCGGACATACCGGTTAGCTTTAGCCTACCTGTTGTTCGTACTCGGATGCACTGAGCAAAGACTCAACCGCGTCAGCTTCGGCCAGTTTGATCTCGATGAGCCAGCCGTCACCGTACGGATCGGTGTTGATCAGCGCGGAATCGCTGTCCAGGGAGTCGTTGCGGGCCACGACTTCACCGGAAACCGGTGCATAGATGTCGCTCACGCTCTTAGTGGACTCAACCTCGCCTACCACTTCGTTTGCCGTAATCTTCGTGCCCACCTCGGGCATTTGTGCGTAAACGACATCCCCAAGGGCGTCCTGGGCAAAATCCGTGATTCCCACGCGGACCACGCCGTCGGCGTTCGGTGCGGTGACCCACTCGTGTTCGGCGGTGTAGGACAGGTCTTCGGGAATGTTGCTCATGGGGGGCCTTTCGTCGGGGTACGCGCCAATGTCACGAGGGGCCCGGAAATCGGGCCGCCGCTGAAAGTATAGGCATAACTGCCGGGGCCGGCACGGGGCTTTCTGACAAGATGGGAGCCATGAGTGCAAGCACGGGTGCAGCATCCTTAGGGCAGGCCAGGTAGCCCATGCCCGAACTGCCTGAAGTCGCCGGCCTCGCCGGGTTCCTTGATGAACAGCTGCGGGGCTGCGTGGTCACCAAACTGCAGATCGTCTCCTTCGCCGTGCTCAAGACGGCGGATCCGCCCTTCAACGCCGTCGAGGGCCGTACAGTGTCCGGCGTCCGCCGGTTCGGGAAGTTCATCAGTATCGAGACGGACGGTATTTCGCTGGTGTTCCACCTGGCGCGGGCGGGCTGGGTGCGCTTCACCGACTCCCCTGCAGACCGTCAGCTCCGCATGGGCAACGGCCTCATCGCGGTCCGGTGCGCGTTTTCAGGGCCCAATGGGCCGCGGGGCCTGGACCTGACGGAGGCGGGTACCAAGAAGAGCCTGGCCGTCTACGTGGTACGCGATCCGCAGGAGGTGCCGGGCATCGCCACTCTGGGCCCGGATCCTTTTACGGAGGCGTTCGACGCCGGCATGCTGGCTGAGATCCTGGGTGGCAGTTCCCAGCAGATCAAGGGCCTCCTGCGCAGCCAGAGCGTCATCGCCGGGATTGGCAACGCTTACAGCGACGAGATCCTGCACGCCGCCCGGATCTCGCCGTTCGCCATCGCCAAGTCCCTGGACCGGGAGACCGTGCAGGTGCTGTACGACGCCATCCACAGCGTGCTGGGTGAAGCGCTGGCAGAGTCGGCCGGCAAGCCGCCCAAGGATCTCAAGGACGTCAAACGCAGCCATATGCGGGTCCATGCGAGGACCGGCCAGCCCTGCCCGGTCTGCGGCGACACCGTCCGCGAAGTGTCGTTCGCGGACACAGCACTCCAGTACTGCCCCACCTGCCAGACCAAGGGCAAGATCCTGGCGGACCGGAGGACGTCGAAGTTCCTGAAGTAGGCATGGACTCCACGCGGGCATCGCAGACGGCGCAGGGTGTCGGATGCACCGGGTCCCGCAAGCCAAAAAAGCGAAAAGCGCCGGAGAAATTCTCCGGCGCTTTCCGCTTTCTGGTCGGGCTGACAGGATTTGAACCTGCGACCCCTTGACCCCCAGTCAAGTGCGCTACCAAGCTGCGCTACAGCCCGCTGGTTCCGCCGTTCTCCGCTGAACCCAACCCGAAGGTTTTCATCAGCAGTCCGGCCGAACCACCTAGAAGAGCTTACACGATCCGGAGGGGTGCCAGTGACACTTTCCGGTGATCAGCCCCAAGGTGTGTCGCAATTAACGCTTGCGGCCACGCTTCTCCCGGACGCGCATGCTCACCTCGATGGGCGTGCCCTCGAATCCGAAGGTCTCCCGCAGGCGCCGCGTGATGAAACGGCGGTACCCGGGATCCAGGAACCCGGTGGTGAACAGCACGAACTTCGGCGGCCGGCTGGAGGCCTGGGTGCCGAAGAGGATCCGGGGCTGCTTGCCGCCGCGGACCGGGTGCGGGTGGGCGGCGACGAGCTCGCCCAGGAACGCGTTAAGGCGCCCGGTGGGGATGCGCCGGTCCCAGTTCTCCAGCGCCAGGTCCAGGGCAGGGACCAGTCGGTCCTTGTGCCAGCCGGTCTTCGCGGAGATGTTGACCCGCGGCGCCCAGTCCACGTGGGCCAGGTCCTGTTCGATTTCGCGCTCCAGGTAGCGGCGGCGTTCATCGTCGAGCAGGTCCCACTTGTTGAAGGCCAGGACAAGCGCCCGTCCGGACTCGATGGCCAGCTGCAGGATGCGCACGTCCTGTTCGCTGAGGACCTCGTCCACAGCAAGGAGCACGACGGCGACCTCCGCCTTCTCGAGCGCGGCCTGCGTCCGCAGTGAGGCGTAGTAATCGGCACCCTGCGCCATGTGCTGGCGGCGGCGGATGCCGGCGGTGTCCACGAAACGCCAGGTGCGGCCGCCGAGTTCGATGAACTCGTCCACGGGATCGCGGGTGGTGCCGGCAGTGTTGTCCACCACCACTCGCTCGGATCCTGCCAGCTTGTTCAGCAGCGAGGACTTGCCCACGTTCGGGCGGCCGATCAAGGCAATACGCCGCGGGCCGCCGGAGCGTTCCACTCCTTCAACGGTGGAGAACTCGGGCAGCGTGTCCATGATGTGGTCCAGGAGGTCGGCCACGCCCCGGCCGTGCAGGGCGGAGACGGGGTACGGCTCGCCGAAGCCCAGGCCCCAGAGTGCTGCACTGTCGGCTTCCTGGGCAAAGTCGTCCACTTTGTTGGCCACCATGATGACCGGCTTCTTGCTGCGGCGCAGCATCTTCATGACGCCTTCATCCGTAGCGGTGGCGCCGACGGCGGAGTCCACTACGAAAAGGACGGCGTCGGCGAGTTCCACTGCCATTTCGGCCTGCTCTGCAACCCTGGCGTGGATGCCGCGGGCGTCGTGTTCCCATCCCCCGGTGTCCACCAGGGTGAAGTTGCGGCCGTTCCAGTTCGCGGAGTACATCACGCGGTCGCGGGTCACGCCGGGGGTGTCCTCCACGACCGCTTCGCGGCGGCCCAGGATGCGGTTCACCAACGTGGACTTGCCCACGTTGGGACGGCCGATGATAGCCAGGACGGGGTCCAGCTTGAGCGGACCCTCGAGGTCCTCGTCGCCGTATTCCCCGCTCAGCAGGGCGGCGTCGTCCTCGTCCAGCTCGTAGTCCTCCAGGCCGGCCCGGAGGGAGGCGGCACGGAGCTCGGCTTCGTCGTCGCCAATCGCTGCCAGGCGCTCTGCAACCTGGTCGGTGCCGGAGGGGGTGTATTCGTCGTCGGCGCCGGAGTGCCCGGAAGTCTGGGTGGTGTCGCTCATTGCACTGTCCTTAGTGGTCATCTGCCGGCGTCCCCGGCTACTGCTGTCAAGTCTGTGTGGTCAGCGAAGGGCAGGGGCTGCCCGCTGAGTTGGATGGTGTCCTGGACGTGCCCTGCCAGCGCTGCACGGATGTCCTGCGCCGCCCTGTCCATTGAAGCACGGCCGGTTTCACCGGCCCGGCGGGCCAGGGTCAGGGCTGATCCGAAGCTGACGTGGATGCGCCGCCCGGGCCGTGGAACGAAGTCCAGGTGCTCGTCTCCCCGCCTGGTGCCCAGGATGGCGACCGGGACCACGGGCGCTCCGGAGTTCAGCGCCAGCCAGGCCACCCCGCCGTTGATGTCCGCTGCTGCGCCGCTCCCCCGCGTCCCTTCCGGAAGAATGCCTACGCAGCGCCCGGCGTCGAGCACGTCCTTGCAGCGCTGCAGCGCTGCGCGGTCCCCGCTGCGGTCCACGGGCAGCTGCCCGGAAGCGGTGAGCACGCGGCCCAGGAAGCCCTTGAACATCTCCTGTTTCACCAGGATGTGCATGGGCCGCGGCGCGGCGCCGAACATCACCGGCCCGTCAAGGAAGCTGATGTGGTTGGCTGCGAAAATCACCGGTCCGCCCGTGGGCACGTTGGTCCTGCCGTTCACGGTGGTCCGGTAGACCAGGTGGTCCAGGATCCAGCCCACCGGCCTGCTCCATGCCGTGGTCAGCCCGGACGGCAGGCCGGCCCCGGCGTCAGTCACGGTTCAGGACCTTGGTGACGATCACGAGGGCAGCATCCACGGTCTGTTCGAAGTCGAGGTCCGAGGAATCCAGCGTCACTACGCCGGAAGCGGCCTGCGTGAAGTTCACTACCGTGGAGTCCTTGGCATCCCGGTGCGTCACCTGGGCTGCCAGCTGCTCGGCGTTCTGCGTTCCGCCCAGCTGGATGCCCCGGCGGCGGAGGCGGGCTTCCTCGCTGGCGGTGAGGAGCATGCGCACCTCGGCACCGGGGGCGACGACGGTGGTGATGTCCCGTCCTTCCACCACCATCCGGCGGTGGTGCTTTTCGATCAGGTCCCGCTGCCGCCGGATCAGTTCGGTGCGGGCACCGAGCGTGGTGGCGACGGCGCTGACGGCGGAAGAAATGGCCGGCTCACGGATGGCATCAGTGACGTCCACGCCACCGACCCGGACATATTCCTCCAAGGGGCTGGTGCTCAGTTCCAGGACGAAATCGCGGGACGCTTGCTCCACCGCAGCGCCGTCCTCGAGGTCGATCCCTTCGGTCACGCAGTACCAGGTCAGGGCACGGTACATGGCGCCGGTGTCCAGGTAGGCCAGCCGCAGCCTGCGGGCAACTTCCTTGCTCACGCTGGACTTTCCGGAGCCTGAAGGCCCGTCGATGGCAACCACCAGCGGCCGGCCGATGCGCAGGGCGCGCATGGATTCGAGGAGTTCCTGTGTCATTACTGAAGTACCCGCCATCCGCGGTCGTTGAGAGCTTCGATCAAGTGGTCGTGCTTGTTCGGCAACACGGAGATTTCCACCATACCCACGTTTTGGCCCGAGGAGTGGTCAAGCCGCAGGTCCTCAAGGTTGACGCCGATCTCCCCGATCTCGGTGAGCAGCCGGGCGATTTGGCCGGGTTTGTCATCCACCAGGACGGTAAGCCACGCGTAAGCCTGCGGCGGGCCGCCGTGTTTCCCGGGGATCCGCGCCTGTCCGGCGTTGCCCTCGCTGATCAGCTGCGCGAGGTCCAGCCGTGCCCCGGGTGCCGTGGGGTTCTCCAGGGTTCCAATCAACCGGTTCAGGTCTTCCCGGACACCGTAGAGGATCTCCACCACCTTGTCCGCGTTGCCGCCAAGGATCTGGACCCACAGGGTGGGGTCGCTGGCTGCGATCCTGGTGACGTCCCGCAGGCCGTTGCCCGCCAGGGACAGCGCATGCAGCGGAGTTCCCTGCAGCCGGCTGGCGAGCAGCGAGGACATCACCTGGGGCAGGTGCGAGACCAGCGCAACAGCTTCGTCGTGTTCGTCAGCCGTGAACTGCGAGACGACGGCCCCAAGGTCCGAGGCGAGCGAGCGGGCCACCTGCAAGGCGGCACCGGACGTTTCCTCCGAGGGGCAGAGCACCCAGGGCATGGAGGTGAAAAGCTCACCGCGCGCCGCCACCGGGCCGGACTTTTCCCGTCCCGCCATGGGGTGGGTCCCCACGTAGCGGGACAGGTCCACGCCGGATTCCCGCAGCCGGGCCAGGATGTGCGCCTTCACGCTGGCGATATCGATGACCACAGCATCCGGGTGGGTGGATAAGGCGGCGAGGACGACGTCGGCCGTGACGTCCGGCGGAGCAGCCACCACCACAAGCTGCGGCGACGCGTCGCCGAGTTCGGACAACGGGCGCCCGGCACCGATGTCCACGGCCACGGCCTGGTTGGTGGGCGACGGGTCCGAAAGGAACACGGGCACTCCGCGCCCCCGCAGGCCCAGCCCAATGCTGGTGCCCAGCAGTCCGGTTCCAATGACCACCACCGGGCCATCCAGGTGGCCGCGGCCATGGCTTTTGAACGCGGACATGCCTCAGAGCCCTACGGATGCCAGCAGGTGGCCGACTTCCTGCTTGCCCAGGTTGCGGATGCTGCCCTGGCGCTGGTCGCCGAGCCCGATGGGGCCCACCTTGACGCGGACCAGCCGCTGGACCGGGAAACCAACAGCATCGAACAGCCGGCGCACAATCCGGTTCTTGCCGGAGTGGAGCACAACCTCGATCAGCACGTGGCCGGGGGTGGAGTCCACCAGGCGGAAGGAGTCAACCGAAGCGAACCCGTCCTCCAGCTCGACGCCTGCCTTCAACTGGGCGCCGACGCCCTGCGGGAACGGCCCCCGCACCTGCACCAGATAGGTCTTGGGTACTTCATAGGACGGGTGGGTCAGCCGGTTGGCGAGTTCGCCGTCGTTGGTCAGCAGCAGCAGGCCTTCGGTGGCGACATCGAGCCGACCGACGTGGAAGAGGCGTTCGCCGGTGTTCTTGTTGTTCTTCAGGAAGTCGCTGATGCAGGGACGGCCCTCAGGGTCTTCCATGGTGGACACCACGCCCTTGGGCTTGTTGAAGACCATGTACACCAGGTTCTCGTCCAGCTGGATCCGCAGTCCGTCAACGTGGATCACGGCAGTCTTGGGGTCCACGCGGACACCGAGTTCGGTGACCACCTGGCCGTCCACCTCAACGCGGCCCTCGGCGATCATCTCCTCGCAGACGCGCCGGGACGCGACTCCTGCGGAGGCCATCACCTTCTGGAGGCGCACGCCGTCGGCATCGTGGAGTTCGGACTGGGGAACGTTGCCCCGGGGGCCCTTCTTCCGGGCGGGTTTGCGGACCGGCCCCAGGTTCTGGCCAAAGCGTTCGCTGCCGAAGGCGCGGGAAGCGGCTGCACCGGGAGCGCCGGTACGCGGCTTGGGCTTGAGCGCCCCGGGAGTTCCGGGGGCTTTCTTGGCACCGGGCTTGCGGGCCGCCGGCTTGCGCGACGACGGCTTGGCACCCCTGGCGGGCTCGGCTCCGCGTCCCTGCTGGTCCCCGGCGAGGTCGGGGTCGATGAAGCGCTCTTCGCGTGGCTTGGGCGCGCGGTGCGGACGGTCGCCGCCGAATCCCGAGGCACGCTTGCCTGCTCCGCCGCGGGAGCCGCCGCTGAAGCTGCCGCCCTGTGCCGGGTTGCGCTGTGAACTGTTTCGTTCGTTCCCGCCGCGTCCCGAACCGTTACGTGGTGAACCCTGGCGTCCCGCCTGTGTCATGACCCGTCCTTCAATATGTTTTGGCCGGCTGAGATGTCCAAGGACAACCTTAGCCAGCCGCGCAGACTTCGTCTGCCCTGATAAATAACCGTGCTGGATGGACTGGTGCGGGCAGGGGCGTCCTGCCTACATCGTCCCGGCGTCGTAGAACTCTGCGATCCCGTCGAGCCCCGGAAGGTGCGGCGACAGATGGGGCAGGTCCCCCACTGAACTGATTCCCATCCGTTCGAGGAAATACGAGGTAGTCCTGTAGAGGATTGCGCCGGACTCGGGATCCGTTCCCGCGTCCTCGATCAGCCCGCGCTGGGCCAGCGTCCGTACGACAGAGTCAACATTGACCCCGCGAATTGCAGACACGCGCGCCCGGGAAACGGGCTGGCGGTACGCGATGACCGCCAGTGTTTCCAACGCCGCCTGGGTAAGCCTGGCAGTCTGCCCCTCCAGCACGTACTTGCCCACAATGTCGGCAAATTCAGTGCGGGAGTAGATGCGCCACCCACCGGCGATGTTCCGCAATTCAAAACCCCGGGGACTGGATCCGATACCAGCGCTGCTGGCACTCTCCACCTCCGGGGCTTTAACAGTATAGCCGTTATAATCGCGCTGCAGTTCTGCCAGCAGGGTGCGGACCGCATCGACCGTCAGCCCCACCCCCGCGGCCAGCTCCTCCTCCGTGGCCGGCTCGTCCAAAACCATAAGGACCGCTTCCAGGGCTGCCTTGGCACCGCCGGGAAGGTGGGCGAAGTCCGGAGCGTGGCTGGCGTCGTCCTGCCGCTGCGTATGCTGTGCCTGCGTTTCCTGCGACGGGTTCACGGTTGCTCCTCGAATTCTTCGCTTAGGTTTTCCGCCGACCAGTCCCCGCGGCCGGCCGTCCAGTGGATGGCAAGGTCCGCCAGCGGGGACAGTTGGTCGAAGGATACGGCCCGGTCCCGGAACAGTTCCAGGAGGGCCAGGAACCGGGCCACCACAACGAGGGTGGACTCGGCGTCAGCAATCAGGGAACGGAAGGTCAGCGGTGACTCCTGCTGGAGCCTGAGGCCCAGCACTTCGGCCTGCTCCTTGACGCTGACATTGCTGCCGTGCAGGTGGCCGAGGGCAACCTGCGGGGGTTGCGCCGGCACTTTGGGCCGGAGCGCGGCTTCGGCCAATGCGGCGAACTGCTGCGGGGTGTGTTTCCAGACGAGTTCGGGCAGCATGGCTGCGAAATGCTCCTCGAGCGCCACCTGCCGCGGAAAGCGGCGGCCTTCCTGGTGCAGGGTCTCGCCCAGGATGCCGGCCACCTGCTTGAAGGCCTTGTACTGGAGCAGCCGGGCAAAGAGGAGGTCCCGGGCCTCCAGCAGCGCGATGTCCTCGTCGTCCTCGACTTCGCCGGCGGGGAGAAGCCGTGCCGCCTTGAGGTCCAGCAGGGTGGCCGCAATGACCAGGAACTCGCTCGCCTCGTCCAGGGCCCATTCTTCACCGAGCTGCTGCAGCCCGCGGATGTACTTGATGAACTCGTCGGTGACCGTGGCGATGGCCACTTCGGTGATGTCCAGCTGATGCTTGGCGATCAGCCCCAGGAGGAGGTCGAAGGGACCCGTGAAGTTGGCCAGCCGCACCTCGAAGCCGGGTTTGGATTCGGCCACGGCGTGCTTAGGGTGCGCCGCCGCGGGAGATCAGCTCCTTGGCGAGCCGGCGGTAGGCGTCGGCTCCCACGTGGTTTCCGGCGTAGCTGGTGATGGGCTCAGCGGCCACGGTGGCATCGGCGAACTTGATGGAGCGCTTGATGACGGTTTCGAAGACCTTGTCCCCGAACGCCTCCACCAGCCGGGTGATCACTTCGCGGCTGTGCAGCGTCCGTGCGTCGTACATGGTGGCCAGCACGCCGTCCACCTGCAGCCGCGGGTTCAGCCGGTCCTGGACCTTGTCGATGGTTTCGACGAGGAGGGCCACGGCGCGGAGCGCGAAGAACTCGCAGATGAGCGGGATGATGACGCCATGGGCCGCGGTGAGGGCGTTGACGGTCAGCAGGCCCAGGGACGGCTGGCAGTCGATAAGGACGACGTCGTAGTCGTCTTCGACCTTCTTCAGGGCACGGTCCAGGACCTGTTCGCGCGCCACCTCATTGACCAGCTGCACTTCCGCCGCGGAGAGGTCGATATTGGCCGGCAGCAGGTCGACGTTCTCGACGCCGGTTTGGTGGATGGCGTCGCGGATGTCCACCTTGCGGTCCATCAGGACGTTGTACACGGTGAGGTCGAGCTCGTGCGGGTTGACGCCGAGGCCAGCTGACAGCGCACCCTGGGGGTCGAAATCCACCAGCAGGACCCGGCGGCCGTACTCTGCGAGCGCCGCGGCCAGGTTGATGGTGGAGGTGGTCTTCCCGACCCCGCCTTTCTGGTTGACCATGGCGATGACGCGGGCCGGACCGTGGGAGGACAGGGGCGCGGGTTCCGGGAACTCGCGGTATGGGCGCCCCGTGGGGCCCATCACCGCGTTTTCCAGGTCGAATTCCGTGCCCTCCAGAGTTGCTGAACCCTGTTCGCTGCTCACGTATCTGTCCACACTTTCGATGACGGTGATTTCCTGCCGCTGGCTTACCAGCGCCCTTCGTTCTGCTCCCTAGGCTACAGCGCCCGACACGGTATTCGACGGAACTTGACTTTCCGCGAATGTTGAGCCTTGACCCTCTAGCTGAGGTCGAAGGTTGGAGTTTCGGGCAACGCAAAACCGCCCCCGCAGCAGGGCTGCAGGGGCGGTTTGGTGAGTTATGCGGGTGGAGGCTAGGCCTTTGCGGCCTCGCGTGCGCCCTCTTCCTTGGGAGCCATCTCGCCGTGGTGGTGAACCATCATGGTTGCCTCGTCGAAGGGTTCTTCGCCGGAGAGCACCCGGCCCACCTGGCCGCCGTCGATCTCCTTGACCCAGGTCCCCACCAGGACCGTCGCCACGGCGTTTCCGGTGAAGTTGGTCAGGGCGCGGGCCTCGGACATGAAGCGGTCGATGCCTACGATCATGCCCACGCCGCCCAGCAGCTCGGGACGGTGTGCCTGCAGGCCTGCCGCCAGGGTTGCCAGGCCGGCGCCGGTCACGCCGGCGGCGCCCTTGGAGGCGATGATCATGAAGACCAGCAGGGAGACCTGGGCGCCCAGGTCCAGCGGGGTTCCCATGGCGTTGGCCACGAAGAGGGACGCCATGGTCAGGTAGATGGCGGTTCCGTCCAGGTTGAAGGAGTAGCCGGTGGGAACGGTGACACCGACGACCGGCTTGGAGACGCCGAGGTGTTCCATCTTGGCGATCAGGCGGGGCAGCGCCGCTTCGGAGGAGGAGGTGGAGAAGATGATGAGGTATTCACGGGCCAGGTACTTCATCAGCTTGAAGATGTTCACGCCGGCTACCACCTGGAGGAGGCCGCCCAGGATCACCACGATGAACAGTGCGCAGGTGATGTAGAAGGCGATCATCAGGGTGAACATGCTCACGATGGCCTGGAAGCCGGTTGCACCGACGACGGCGGCGATGGCACCGAAGGCGCCTACCGGGGCGAGCCACATGATCATGATGAGGATGCGGAACACCAGCGCCTGGCCGTACCCGATGGCCTTGAGGATCGGTGCGCCCTGGGCGCCCATCTTCTGGAGCGCAAAGCCAACCAGGATGGCGGCCAGCAGGGTGGGCAGGACGGGAACGTCACCGGGAATGATGCCCAGCAGGAAGTCCACGGTGCTGTCCGTGGCCGCCTTCTTGTTGGGGTCGTAAGGCGTCAGCTTCAGGCCTTCGCCCGGGTGGATGATGTTGCCCACCACCAGGCCAATGGCCAGGGCGAAGGTGGACATGACGATGAAGTAGCCCAGTGCCAGGCCACCCACCTTCCCGACGGTGGCTGCTTTGGCAATGGAGCCGATGCCCAGGACGATGGTGCAGAAGATGACTGGTGCGATCATCATCTTGATGAGCTTGACGAAGCCGTCGCCCAGGGGCTTGAGGGACTTGCCCACCTCCGGGAAGAGCAGGCCTACCACCGCGCCAAGGATGACGGCGGCGATAACGGCGATGTAGAGGTAGTGGGACTTGTCCAGTCCCTTGCGCCGCGGGGTCGCGGTCTCGAGCGACTCTCCTCGTTGAGAAGCCATGATGTGTCTCCTTGTGGATATTCTGATAGACGCTGCGGCGCAGATTCTGGGCTCAACACGTCCGTGCAATGTGATATCCATCATTGGGCACTCCGTGATACAGCTCACCGTTGCGTTCATATTGGTCGCGGCATCCGCAGGGGTCCCTTGGAGGTTTGCATGATCCACCGCTGGAGCATCGCCCGCCGGCTCTTCCTGGCGAACCTGCTGATCGTCGTTTCCTTCATCGCCATCGTGGGGACTGCCGCCTATGTGGACGCCCGGGACCGGACGTATGACGAAGCCGGCCGCCGGATGGAAGGGGTGGCCGCCTCCATTGCCGCCAATCCCCTGGTGCTGCAGGCTGCCGCCACTCCGGACCCGTCCGCCCTGCTGCAGCCTTACGCAAAAGACGTCACCAGCGCCGCCCATATCGATTTCATCACCATCATGGCGCCTGACCGGACCCGCTGGACGCACCCACGGGACGAAGAACTGGGCCGCCCGTACATCGGCTCCATCGACGCCGCATTGCAGGGCAGGGCATTCACCGAAGTCACCGCGGGCACCCTTGGCCCCTCCGTCCGCACCATCGTTCCGGTCAAGGACGCCCAAGGGACCGTCAAGGCGCTGGTGGCAGCGGGCGTCACCGTCCGCAGCGTCGATGTGGCCTTCACCGGCCGCCTGCCGGTCCTGCTCGCCGTGGGCATAGCCCTGCTGGTGGGCGGGTCCCTTGCGTCGTGGCTGCTGGGCAGGTATCTCCGCCGGGTGACGCGCGGTTGGGGGCCCGAACAGCTGGCACAGCTGTTCACCTACTACGAATCGGTCCTGCACTCGGTCCGCGAAGGACTGATCCTCATCGATGCCAGGAAGCGGGTGGTGATGTACAACGACCAGGCCGCCGAACTGCTGGGCCTGGCCGAAACCGGCAGCAACGATCCCACCCGGCCCCCGTCGCTGGCAGACCTCCCCTTGGACAGCGAACTGCGCAGCCTGTTTGAATCCGGACGCACCACCAAGGACGAGATGGTGCTGACCGGATCCCGCGTGCTGGTCGTTAATCAGGGGCCGGCAAGGGGCCCCGAGTCCCCCGGGTCGCGCGGAAAGGTGCCCGTATACGGAACAGTGGCCACGCTCCGGGACCGGACGGAGATCGAGGCCCTTGGCAATGAGCTGCAGACCATGCGGACCCTCTCTGATGCGCTGCGTGCCCAGACCCACGAACACGCCAACCGGCTCCACACCATGGTCTCGCTCCTGGAACTCGGCCGGACAGGCGAAGCCCTCGATTTTGCCACCCAGGACCTGGCCCTGAGCCAGCAGCTCACTGACGACATGGTGAGCTCGATCGATGAACCCGTGGTGGGGGCCCTGGTCATGGGCAAGGTGGCCGAGGCCCACGAACGCGGCGTCCAGCTGGATTTCTCCACCCTCGGCTCCGGCGCGGCAGCCGGGGTGGCTGTCCAGGACCTGGTGACGATCCTGGGGAACCTGTTGGACAACGCCATCGACGCCGCCGCGGATGCACCTCCTCCGCGGCGGGTGGATCTGACGCTGGAGTTGGACGAGGAAGGACTGGACATCGCCGTCAACGATTCCGGGGCGCCCATCGACCCCGCGGATTCGGAAAAAATCCTCAGGCACGGATTCAGCACCAAGCCTGCGGGGACCGGGGGCCGGGGAATCGGCCTGGCGCTGGTCCGGCAGGCCGTGCAGCGTTTGGGCGGTACGCTGGCCATTAACGGCCGGCGCGGCGCGAAGTTCGAAGTATTCCTTCCTGCGGCGGTGCCCGTGGAGAAGGAGCATAGACAGTGAGCAACATCCGGGTCCTCGTCGTCGAAGACGAGGCCGTCGCCTCGGCCGCCCACGCCGCGTACGTGGGGCGGCTGGAAGGATTTGAACTCGCGGGGACCGCGCCCGACGGGCAGTCCGCCCTGCGGCTCCTCAACGAATTCGTGGCTGCGGGCGAGCCGGTGGAACTGGTCCTGCTGGACATGAACCTGCCCGACCTGCACGGCCTGGACATCGCCCGGCGCATGCGTTCGGCCGGGATCCTCGCGGACATCGTCGCCATCACCGCCGTGCGCGAGCTGGCGATTGTCCGCAGCGCCGTTGCCATCGGCGTGGTCCAGTACCTGATCAAGCCGTTCACGTTCGCCACCTTCTCGGACAAGCTGGAAAACTACCGCCAGTTCCGCCAGCAGCTGGCAGGTTCACCCGGCGGCCCCGGCAAGGGTGGCGCTTCGCAAAGCGAGGTGGACCAGGCTTTCGCCAGCCTCCGGGCGCCGTCCGAGCTGCCGCTCCCCAAGGGCCTCTCCACCTCGACGCTCGGCTCGGTCCAGGAGTTCCTCCGCCGGCAGCCCGAAGCAGTGTCCGCCACCGAGGTCATGGATGCCCTGGGAATGTCCCGGGTGACGGCGCGGCGTTATCTGGAATACCTAGCGGACGCCGGCACGGTTTCCCGGACCGCGCGCTATGGCACCCCGGGGAGGCCGGAAAACGAGTACCGCTGGAACGCGCGCTGACCCGCCCCAGGCTGCATGCCTGGCGGGTCAGCGGGCTTCCGCCCCGCCCACCCGAAGGGCGCCGATCAGCTGCTCGATAACCCCGGGATCCTCGATGGTGGAGGGCACCGTATACTCCTCGCCGTCCGCGATCTGGCGCATGGTCTTGCGGAGGATTTTTCCGGACCGGGTCTTGGGCAAGGCGTCCACCACCGTCACGTGCTTGAAGTCCGCAACCGCGCCGATGTCCCGCCGGACCAGTGCCACCAGGTCCTTGGCCAGGACGTCCTCGGGGATGTCGACGCCGGATTTGAGCACCACGTAGCCACTGGGACGCTGGCCCTTAAGGGGGTCGGCGAGTCCGATCACGGCGCACTCGGCGACGGCGGGATGCTGGCCGATCACCTGTTCCATGGCGCCGGTGGACAGCCGGTGGCCGGCAACATTGATGATGTCGTCGGTGCGGCCCATGACGAACAGGTACCCGTCGTCATCGCGGTATCCCGAATCACCCGTGGCGTAGCAGCCCTCGAAGGCCTGCAGGTAGGACGAGATGAAGCGTTCGTCGTTGCCCCACAGGGTGGTGAGGGTCCCCGGCGGCAGGGGCAGTTCCAGCACGATGTTGCCTTCGGTTCCGGGCTCCACTTCCCCGCCCGCGCCGTCGAGGATCCGCAGCCGGAACCCGGGCATGGGA
The DNA here is from genome assembly GCF_059414985.1 of Arthrobacter sp. SAFR-044. Classification (NCBI taxonomy): domain Bacteria; kingdom Bacillati; phylum Actinomycetota; class Actinomycetes; order Micrococcales; family Micrococcaceae; genus Arthrobacter; species Arthrobacter sp. SAFR-044. The sequence continues at coordinate 78,655 of NZ_JBPFDN010000015.1, forward strand.
ACGCTCGGTGAGCCCGCCTTGATGGGCAGCGGCTCCAAGCCACGGGGATTGGCGCAAATAGCCCAGCCCGTCTCGGTCTGCCACCAGTGGTCCACCACCGGCACCCCCAAAACCCGGGATGCCCAGTGGAACGTGTCCGTGTCCAGCCGCTCACCGGCGGCGAACAGCGTCCGCAGGCTGGAGACGTCGTAGCCTCCCAGCAGCGATGCCTCCGGATCAGCCTTGCGGATGGCGCGCAGTGCAGTGGGAGCGGTGAACAGCACGTTGACCCGGTGGTCCTGGACTACACGCCAGAACGCCCCGGCATCCGGCGTGCCCACCGGTTTGCCCTCATACATCACGGTGGTGGCTCCGGCCAGCAGCGGACCGTAGACGATATACGAGTGCCCCACCACCCAGCCAACATCTGAGGCAGTCCACATGACGTCGCCGGGACCGATGCCGTAGATGTTCTCCAGGGTCCAGCGCAGGGCGACGGCGTGCCCGCCATTGTCCCGCACCACACCTTTGGGCGCGCCCGTGGTTCCGGAGGTGTAAAGGATGTACAGCGGGTCCGTGGCCTGCACGGCGACAGGGGCCACGGGTTCGGCCGACGCCATGGCCGAGTCCCAGTCCAGCCAGCCCGCATGGTCCGCGGCGGCGGATGCGAACCCGTCGCGCGCTTTGACCAGCACGGGAATGTCCGGCGCGCCGGCCAGCCCGAGGGCCTCCGCAACCGCCGGGAGGTACTCGATGCGGCGGGCCGGTTCGATTCCGCCGGAGGCAGTGACCACCGCGGCGGGGGCGGCATCGCGGATGCGCGCGGCGAGCTCCTTGGGCGCGAAACCGCCAAAGACCACCGAGTGGACCGCGCCAAGCCGGGCAGTGGCCAGCATGGCAATAGCCGCTTCCGGGATCATGGGCATGTAAATCACCACCCGGTCGCCCTTGCCTACGCCGTTGCTGCGAAGCACACCGGCAAAGCGGGCCACGAGGTCGGTCAGCTCGGCGTAGGTGTAGCGCCGCTGCGTTCCCAGCATGGCGGAGTCATGGATCAGGGCATCCTGCCCACCGCGGCCCTCGGCGACGTGCCGGTCCAGCGCGTTGTAGCAGGTGTTCAGGATGCCGTCGGGGAACCAGCCGTAAAGCGGCGCCCGGCTGGAGTCCAGGGCCCGTCCCGGTGGAGTGGTCCAGGAGATCTTTTGCGCTGCCTCCAGCCAGAAATCTTCAGGCTGTTCAATGCTGCGCTGATAGCTGTCCCGGTAGCTGTTGGTGACCATGAGGGTATCCCGTCCACGACGTTGTGATGCAGCTCATGGTAGCGGCCGAGGGACGCTCGCCACAAGGGTCATGTATACAAAACCTTGATGCCAAGGAAGATTTCCCCGCTTCTACTGCATTCAGGCAGCATCTGTGTATACACTGATGCTGTCACCGAGGAAGGAGGACACTATGCGCGCCAGCGACAAGGCCTACGCGGCCCTGCGGGACGACATCATTGAATGGCGCCTGGCCCCCGGCACGGTGCTGGCCGAAGTGGAGCAGTCCGAACGCCTGGGCGTCTCGCGCACGCCGCTTCGCGAAGCACTGGGCCGCCTGACGGCGGAAGGGCTGACGACGGCGGGCGGCCGCGGCGTCGTCGTCACAGACATCTCCCTCGAGGACATCGACGAACTGTTCGAACTGCGCGAAACGCTGGAGGGCAAGGCTGCCGCGTTAGCCGCCCGGCGCGGCGACGCAGCCACGTTCGAGCGCCTGCAGCGCGAACTCCTCAATGCTCCCCAACTGGTCAGCGGCGAGGACCCAGCCCTGCACGACTACTACGAACTGGTGGGCAGGCTGGACACAGCCATCGACGCCGCCATTTCCAACTCCTACCTGGCCCAGGCCATGCGAAGCCTGCGGGTGCACCTGGTCCGGATCCGCCGGCTGGCTGCGGACGACGCCTGCCGCCTCACAGCCGCGGCCGCCGAACATGCCGCCATCGCGGAGGCCATTGCGGCCGGCAACCCGAAGCTCGCCGAGGCGGCCACCGTCCTCCACCTGCACCGAAGCCTCTCCCACGTCAAAGCAACCCACGCATCCCACCCGAAGGAGCACCATGGTTAAGGAACACCACGTCCGCGTCTATAAGAGCGAAGAGAACCTGCCCCGCGAGGACCAGCTCGCGTACAAGATCGCCCAGGTTGCGGCCGATCCTGTAGCCGTCTCCGACGAAGTGACCGACATGGTCATCAACCGCGTCATCGACAACGCCTCGGTGGCCATCGCTTCCCTGAACCGGGCACCGATCGTCGCGGCCCGGGCGCAGGCGCTCACCCACGGACCCAGCACCGGCGGCAAGGGTTCCAAGGTGTTCGGCATCGAGGAGCGCGTGGCGCCGGAATGGGCTGCCTGGGCCAATGGCGTGGCCGTGCGGGAACTCGACTACCACGACACCTTCCTCGCCGCCGAGTATTCCCACCCCGGCGACAACATTCCCCCGATCCTTGCCGTCGCCCAGCACGTTGGCTCCAGCGGCCACGACCTGGTCCGCGGCATCGCCACCGGCTACGAGATCCAGGTGAACCTGGTCAAGGCCATCTGCCTGCACAAGCACAAGATCGACCACGTCGCGCACCTTGGCCCCTCGGCTGCCGCCGGGATCGGCACCCTGCTGGGCCTCGACGTCGAGACCATCTTCCAGTCGGTGGGGCAGGCACTGCACACCACCACCGCCACCAGGCAGTCCCGCAAGGGCGAGATCTCCACCTGGAAGGCCCACGCCCCTGCGTTCGCGGGCAAGATGGCCATCGAATCCGCGGACCGGGCCATGCGCGGCCAGACCTCACCGGTGCCGATCTACGAAGGCGAAGACGGCGTCATCGCCTGGATGCTCGACGGCCCGGACGCTTCCTACCTGGTCCCGCTCCCCACGCCCGGCGAAGCCAAGCGAGCCATCATGGACACCTACACCAAGGAACACTCGGCCGAATACCAGGCCCAGGCCTGGATCGACCTCGCCCGCAAGCTGCACCGCGAACACCCCGAGGTGACCGACCCGGCCAACGTCGAATCAGTCCTGATCAAGACCAGCCACCACACCCACTACGTGATCGGCTCCGGCGCCAACGATCCCCAGAAGTACAGCCCCACCGCGTCCCGGGAAACGCTTGACCACTCCATCCCGTACATCTTCACCGTCGCGCTGCAGGACGGCGCCTGGCACCACGTGGACTCCTACGCACCGGCACGCGCTGCACGCCCGGACACCGTGGAGCTGTGGCACAAGGTCACCACGGTGGAGGATCCGGAATGGACCCGGCGCTACCACTCCCTCGACATTGCCGAGAAGGCCTTCGGCGGTTCCGTGGAGATCACGCTCAAGGACGGCACCGTCATCATGGACCAGATCGCCGTCGCCGACGCCCACCCCCTCGGCGCCCGGCCGTTCGCCCGGGAACAGTACATCAACAAGTTCCGCACCCTCGCCGCGGGGCTGGTGGAGGAGGCCGAGATCGAAAGGTTCCTCGCCGCCGTCGAACGCCTCCCCGAGCTCGCCGCCGGCGAGCTGGACCAGCTCAACATCACCGCCGCGCCCGGGGTCATCGACCTGGCAGCGGCACCGAAGGGACTCTTCTGATGCTGTATTCGAAGACCACCCCGGAGCAGAAGCGGATCCGTTTCCGGGAGCTGCTGTCCTCCGGTACCATCCAGCAGTTCCCGGGCGCGTTCAACCCGCTGTCCGCCCGGCTCATTGAGGAAAAGGGCTTCGCCGGGGTGTACATCTCCGGCGCCGTCCTGGCCAACGACCTGGGCCTGCCGGACATCGGCCTGACCACGCTGACCGAAGTGGCCACCCGGGCGGGCCAGATCGCGCGCATGACGGACCTGCCCTCGATCGTCGACGCCGACACCGGCTTCGGTGAACCCATGAACGTGGCCCGCACCGTGCAGGAGCTGGAGAATGCCGGCCTGGCCGGCTGCCACATCGAGGACCAGTTCAACCCGAAGCGCTGCGGCCACCTGGACGGAAAGAACGTGGTGGACCTGGACACTGCCACCAAGCGGATCCGTGCCGCAGCTGATGCCCGCCGGGACCCGAACTTCCTCATCATGGCCCGCACCGACGTCCGTGCCACCGATGGACTGGAGGCGGCGCAGCAGCGTGCCAAAGCCCTGGTTGAAGCCGGCGCCGACGCGATCTTCCCCGAAGCCATGAAGGACCTCAGCGAGTTCAAGGCCATCCGGGACGCGGTGGACGTGCCGATCCTGGCCAACATGACCGAGTTCGGCAAGAGCGCGCTCTTCACGGTGGATGAACTGGCGGGAGTGGGCGTCAACATGGTCATCTACCCGGTGACGCTGCTCCGTAGTGCCATGGGGGCTGCTGAGCGTACTCTGGAATCGATCAAATCCGACGGCACCCAGGAGGCACAGGTTCCCAGCATGCTGACCCGTGCCAGGCTCTACGACCTCGTTGACTATGAGGCCTACAACCACTTTGACACCGGGGTGTTCAATTTCCGGATTCCCGGAACCTGACATCCCGCCCCTGCACCACACCGGACGCCGGCAACTGCCGGACAAGGCCTTTGGAACAAGGCTTTGAGGACACCGGCTTCAGGAACACAGGCTTTAGGAACAAAGGAGTTTCAGCAATGGCTGAAAATGAGATCAAAAAGGGCCTCGCCGGCGTCGTGGTGGACTACACCGCCGTCTCCAAGGTCAACCCTGACACCAACTCCCTGCTCTACCGTGGCTACCCCGTCCAGGAACTGGCCGCCCGGTGCAGCTTCGAAGAAGTGGCCTACCTGCTCTGGAACGGCGAACTGCCCACAAAAGAGCAGCTGGCGGAGTTCACCGCGCGGGAGCGCGCCGGACGTGCCCTTGACCCCGTGGTGAAGCAGGTCATCGACGCCTTGCCGGTGACCTCGCACCCGATGGATGTCTGCAGGACTGCGGCCTCGGTGATGGGTGCCCGGCACCCGCTGGCCGAGGACTCCTCGCGGGATGCCAACATGGCCAAGGCCGTGGACCTGTTCGCCGCGATGCCGGCCGTCGTCGCCTATGACCAGCGCCGCCGGCACGGCCAGGAACTCGTGGAGCCCCGCGATGACCTGGGCTATTCGGCGAACTTCCTGTGGATGGCCTTCGGCGAGGAACAGGTGCCCGAGGTGGTGGAGGCTTTCAACGTCTCGATGATCCTCTACGCCGAGCACTCCTTCAACGCGTCAACGTTTACCGCCCGCGTCATCACGTCGACGCTCTCGGACCTGCACTCGGCGGTGACCGGAGCCATCGGGGCACTGAAGGGTCCGCTGCACGGCGGGGCGAACGAGGCCGTCATGCACACGTTCGACGAGATCGGCATCCGGCAGGAGGAGTCCCTCGAGGAGGCTGCGGCGCGGGCGAAGGCGTGGATGGAGGATGCCCTGGCGCAGAAGAAGAAGGTCATGGGCTTCGGCCACCGTGTGTACAAGCACGGCGATTCCCGGGTTCCCACCATGAAGGCTGCCCTGGACAAGATGATCGCCCACTACGGCCGCCCCGAGCTGCTGGGGCTGTACAACGGCCTGGAAACTGCGATGGACGAGGCGAAGGCCATCAAGCCGAACCTGGACTACCCCGCCGGGCCCACGTACCACCTCATGGGTTTCGATACGCCCACGTTCACTCCGCTGTTCGTGGCCAGCCGCATCACGGGCTGGACCGCGCATATCATGGAGCAACTGGATGCCAATTCGTTGATCCGGCCACTGAGCGAATACAACGGTGTGGAGGAACGGCACCTGGCCTAGCGTTTGGCAGGAACGTCAGACGGCGGGCGGGCGCCTTGGTGCCTGTTCCGCCGTCGGCGTTTAACCCCCTGGCGTTTGGCCGCCCTGGCCGAGGAGGCTATGGGACGAAGCGACGGTCTCGTTGTCGGTGTGCATGGTGACCACCACGTTGACCCTCCGGCCCTCCAGCACCACCGGCAGCCAGTGGTCGGCGTCCTGCCACATGCGGTCCACAGGCAGGGTATCCACCGGGAACCACTCGGGCAGGATCTCGTCGCTGGGTTCCGGTTCGCCCTCCCAAATACGGGCAGTGAACAGCGTGGTCTGCATGTCCCAGTCCGGCCGCGCCGGGAAGACGAAGTGCACGGCACCGGCGTCGGCCAGGTCCTCCACCCGGAGCACCACGCCGGTTTCTTCCAGGACTTCCCGGACGACTGCCTGCGCGTCGGTCTCCCCCGGTTCCACATGGCCGCCGATGCCCACGATCTTGCCTTTGCCGAACCCCGTTTGCTTGAGCCCCAGGAGGACTTCGGCCCCGTTCTCCCCGTCGCGGAGCAGGAAGCAGAGGGTCACCTGGGAGGATTTCATGTGCACAACCCTATAGCTGCCAGCGGGCCCTGAAGCTATCCGCCGGACGGGCCCTCGCCAACCAGTTGCTGCCGGAGCTCCACCGGCAGCCCCTTGGTGGCAAAGTCCCGGTCCATCGCTTCCTGGGGTGTGAGGCCCTGGTTGTTGAGCGCCTGGAACTCCCAGTTCAGGACGCTGGCGGTCTGCTGGCGGAAATCGCAAAGGAACCGGCTGTCCTGCAGCCTGGCAATCTGGTACCAGGCGTTGCCGCCATCGAGTTGGAGGGCTTTGGCTCCCTCATCCGAGATGGAGAAGGCCAGCCAACCGCCGGCACAACCCAGGACGGTGTAGAGATGCTGTTGGTCGGCGGGGATCGGGAAGATAATGCGCTGCTGGTCACTTCGCTGCAGGTCCACGTTGTCCATGGTGCAGGGCACCCCGCCGGTGCTCAGGCCACCGGCGGCGGGGTTTCCCGGTTGTGCGGTGGAGGATGGCGCGGTGGCTGTGGGTTTTCCACTGGCCGGCGGTGTGGCCGACGGGCTGGCCGAAGCAGGGCTTCCGGCTGGCTCCAAGGGCGCCACGGCGGGGCCGGGCATGGGCCTCTGTGCCATGGTTCCGCCCACGTATACGGCGCCGGCCACAGCTGCCGCAGCGAGCACTGTCGCAGCAGCTGTGCGGACGGCTGTCCGTCCCCGCTGGGTTCGGCGTTCCGGTGCCCGGGCGGCCAGGTGGATGACTTCCGTTTCCACGATGGGCCCCAACCCGTGGGCCGCGTCGCCTCCGGCCACCTCATTCGGTGCCGTGGGCCGGGGCTTGGCTGCCTTCATCAACTGCTCGATCCGATCCATGGCTAGTCCTTCCGTTCGGTCATGAGCTGGGCTGGTGCAGCTTTGGCGAACGCCCGGCGTGCACGGTGCAGCCGCACGGCAGCCGTTGAGGCGGAACATTCAAAGGCCTGGGCAAGTTCGGAGATGGTCAGGTCATCCCAGTAACAGAGCATGAGGATCTCGCGGTCCCGTTCCCGAAGGCGGCCAAGTACGTCCGCTACCGCGGACTGTTCCCCGGTCTCCTCCTGCGGGACCTTGCTGCGTGCCTCGTCCTGCAACCGGTCGAGAAGTTCCTGGCGGCGGCGACGGCCCTTGTACTCGTTGCCGAGCACATGCCGGGCCGTTGCGAGCAGCCAGCCGATGCCGGGTGGTTCCGGAAGTTGCTTCTGCCAGGCAATCCGGAACACATCGGCCGCCAGCTCCTCGGCCCGGCCCGTGTCGCTGATGCGGCAGGCGATGTACCGGTAGACCCGCCCCGAATGCCGGGAATGCAGATCGATGAATGCCTGCTCGTCCGCTGCCAACATAGTATTTCCCCCGGACACGTGATGACTTCTTCCTGAAGACTAAGTGTCCCGGGCAGCGCTGATTCTTACAGCAGCGGGAAAATTATCGTGGGAATCGACCCAAGGCCCGGTGTCAGGACCGTGTTCAGCCCAATGCCCGGGGATGCGCCGCGGCGTAGATCTCGCGGAGTGTGTCGGCAGTGACCAGTGTGTACACCTGCGTGGTGGTCACGGAGGCGTGGCCCAGCAGTTCCTGCACCACCCGTACGTCCGCCCCGCCTTCCAGCAGGTGGGTAGCAAAGGAATGCCGCAGGGTGTGCGGCGAGACATCACGGGTGATGTTGGCCTTCTCCGCCGCCGCCTTCAGGATGGTCCAGGCACTCTGCCGGCTGATCCTGCCGCCGCGGGCATTGAGGAACAGCGCCGGCGTGCCCTTCCCTTTGGCGGCAAGCAGCGGGCGCCCACGGACCAGGTAGGCATCCAGTGCCCGTGCCCCGTATGAGCCAAGTGGCACCAGGCGTTCCTTCGATCCCTTGCCGAACAGGCGGACAATGGCGGGCCCGGACTCCGGCTCCGCCAGGGATATATCGTCAACGTCCAGCCCAACGGCTTCGCTGATCCTGGCGCCGGTGGAGTAGAGGAATTCAAGCAGGGCGCGGTCCCGCAGTCCCGTGGCGGTGTCAGTTCCCGCCGCTTCGAGGATGCGGGTCACCTCGTCAACGCTGATGGCTTTGGGCAGCCGCTTGCCGGCCATCGGCGGGTGCACTTCGCTGGCCGGATCCGTTGGCGTGAACCCCTCCAGGGCCCAGAACTTGTGGAGTCCCCGTACGGCCACAACCGTCCGTGCCGCGGAACGCACGCCCAGGGCGGAGCCGCCATCGGATCCGTCCGACAGGGCACGGACGTACCCTGTGACGTGATGCCTCGTGATCTCCCCGGGGCGCTTGCACCCGGCGGCGGCGAGGTAGCGGGCGTAGCGTGCGAGGTCCCGCCGGTAAGCTGCCAGGGTGTTCACGGCCAGGCCCCGTTCCACGCCCACGTGCTGGAGGTAGTCAGTGATTCCGCGGTCGATCGCGGCCGGTATAGCCGGGGCGGTGGCAGCCGCTGCAGGGTTCGCAGTTTCAGCGTTGGGGGCCGGTTCAGCGACCGGGGGCGCTTCAGCCGAGGGACCGGGACCCATCACCGCTGGCTGGGGTGCGCGGGCCAGGGGGCGTCGGCGGGACGAAGACCTTCATAGTTGCCGGCCCGTGCGGCAGCGGCGGCAAGGATCCCGACGACGGCGGACGGGTTGTGCAGGCGGCCTGCCAGTACGGAGGCCACGGCATCGTCCAGGCTGATCCAGTGGAACTCGATCTCCGCTTCCTCGTCCGTCCGCTCGTGGCGCTCGTGATGCGGCACCTCGGTGAGGTCGCGGGCCAGGTAGATGCGGATGGCCTCGCTGGAGGATCCGGGGGAATTGAAGACATCGGCCAGGACGTTCCAGGTCCCGGCGGCCAGGTCCGCTTCCTCGGCGAGTTCCCGCGCCGCCCCCACCAGGAAGTCTTCGCCTTCGACGTCCAGCAGGCCGGCGGGGACTTCCCAAAGGTCCATGCCCACGGGGTGCCGGTACTGCTTCAGCAGCAGGATCTGGCCTTCGCCGTTCATGGGCAGGACGGCGACAGCGCCCGGGTGGTCGATGTAGTCACGCGTGAGGGCGTCGCCGGACTCGGAGAGCTGGAAGGTGTCACTGACGACGTCCCAGATCCGGCCCTGGTAGACCTTCTCCGTGGACAAAAGACGGCGCGGGCTTGGTGCATCCGAAACCTGTTTGGCAGGGGTGGCTTCAGGTGTACCAGGCATCGCGCCGTCCTTTTTGTTCTATTGACTACTTAGCGGTAACGGTACCCGATGCTGCAGGCTCCCCCGCCGCGGGCGCAGCCGTGTCGGCAGCGCCCTGGTGGTTGGCGTCCTGGTGTCCGTTGCCCTGGTGGTCCAGGGCAGCCTTGACCAGCCCGGCGAACAACGGGTGCGGGCGGGTGGGCCGGGAGCTCAGCTCGGGGTGCGCCTGCGTGGCCACGTAGTACGGGTGGACGTCGGCGGGCAGCTCAACGAATTCGACGAGCTTGCCGTCCGGGGAGGTGCCCGAAAACACCAGGCCCTTGTCGGCAATCTGCTGGCGGTACTTGTTGTTGACCTCGTAGCGGTGCCGGTGGCGTTCGCTGACGGTGGTCTTGCCGTAGGTGCCGGCGATGACCGAGCCCTCGTCGAGCTTGGCTTCGTAGAGGCCCAGGCGCATGGTGCCGCCCAGGTCGCCGCGGCCTTCAACGAACTCCAGCTGCTCTTCCATGGTGGCGATGACCGGGTACTTCGAATCCGGCTCGAACTCGCTCGAGGAAGCACCCTCCATGCCCACCACGTTGCGGGCGTACTCGATGACCATGCACTGCAGGCCAAGGCACAGGCCCAGCACGGGCAGCTTGGTCTCGCGGGCGAACTTCAGGGCGCCCAGCTTGCCTTCAAGGCCGCGGATGCCGAAGCCGCCCGGCACGCAGATGGCGTCCACGCCGTCGAGCGCCTTAATGGCACCCTCACGGGTCTCGCACTCGTCGGACGGGACCCACCGAATTTTGACCTTGGTTTCGTTGGCGAAGCCGCCGGCACGCAGGGCTTCGGTCACCGAGAGGTAGGCATCCGGAAGGTCGATGTACTTGCCCACCAGGGCAATTTCCACCTGGTGCTTGGGGTTGTGGACGGCCTCCAGGAGACGGTCCCAGCTGGTCCAGTCCACGTCCTTGAACGGCAGGTCCAGGGCACGGACGATGTAGGAGTCCAGGCCCTGGGCGTGCAGGGTCTTGGGGATGTCGTAGATGCTGGGGGCATCCGGGCAGCCGATGACGGCTTCGAGGTCGACGTCGCACATGCGGCCGATCTTGGCGCGCATGGCTTCCGGGATCTCGCGGTCGGACCGGATGACGATGGCTTCGGGCTGGATACCGATGGAGCGCAGGGCTGCCACCGAGTGCTGGGTGGGCTTGGTCTTCAGTTCCTGCGACGGTCCGATGTACGGGACCAGTGACACGTGGACGAAGAAGACGTTGCCGCGGCCCACGTCCTGGCGGACCTGGCGGGCCGATTCGAGGAACGGCTGGGATTCGATGTCGCCAACGGTGCCGCCGATTTCGGTGATGATGACGTCGGGGGCGTTCTTGCCTTCAGCAGGCAGCCGCATGCGGCGCTTGATTTCGTCCGTGATGTGCGGGATGACCTGGACGGTGTCACCCAAGTATTCGCCGCGCCGTTCCTTGGCGATCACCGTGGAGTACACCTGGCCGGTGGTCACGTTCGCCGAACCCTCAAGGTTCTCGTCGAGGAAGCGCTCGTAGTGCCCGATGTCCAGGTCCGTCTCGGCGCCGTCGTCGGTGACGAAGACCTCACCGTGCTGGAAGGGGTTCATCGTGCCCGGATCCACGTTCAGGTAGGGATCGAGCTTCTGCATCGTGACGGACAGGCCGCGTGCCCGGAGCAGGTGACCGAGGCTGGAGGCCGTCAGTCCCTTGCCGAGCGAGGACGCCACGCCGCCGGTGACGAAGATGTGCTTGGTCATCTTGGAGGAGCCCGGGAACCGGGAATTTACACGGGAATTTGATCGCTGCACCACGGAATTCGAGCCTATCATCAATTGAGCCTTCCCGTGGTTGTCCCGTCAGGCCCGTTGTGGCAGGAGTTTGGCGTCATCCAGCAGTTCCTGGGCGTGCGCCTGTGCGGACTCGGAGTCCTCCTGGCCGGCCAGCATGCGGGCGAGCTCACGCACGCGTTCCGGCCCGTCAAGGAGCCGGACGTCACTGGAAGTGAATCCGGTGGCCGTGCCGCCGTCGGCTCCCCTGACGGACGTTTTGGTCACAGTGATGTGCTGGTCGGCAAAGGCGGCCACCTGGGGAAGGTGCGTGACCACCAACACCTGAACGTGGCGCGCCAGCATGGCCAGCCGGCGGCCGATCTCGACGGCGGCGCGTCCGCCCACGCCGGCATCGACCTCGTCGAACACAAACGTGGGGACGGGGTCGACGGCGGCGAGCACCACTTCGATGGCGAGCATCACCCGGGACAATTCACCACCGGACGCCCCTTTGCCCAGCGGCCGGGCCGGGGCTCCGGAGTGCGGCTGCAGCAGGAAGCTGATCTCGTCCGCTCCGTGCGGGCCCAGCTGGCCGGCGGCCTCCAGGTTGATCACCAGGGTGGCGTCAGCCATGGCAAGGGCTTTCAGTTCGGCGCTGACACGGGCAGAAAGGTCCTTGGCGGCTTTGCCCCGGATCTTGCTGATGGCCGCGGACTGCTTCTTCAGTTCCGCTTCGGCGCGGACCACCTCCGCGTCCAGCGCCTCGATGCGGGAGGAGTCGTCCTGGAGCTCGTCGAACCGGACGCGTGCCTTCTCCGCCCACTCCAGCACCTCGTCAATGGTGGGCGCGTACTTGCGGACCAGTTTGGCCAGCGCTGCCCGCCGGTCCTCGATCTCCGCGAGCCGCTCCGGGCCCTCCGAATCCAGGCCCGCCTGGTAGCTGGCCAGTTCGGTGGCAATGTCGTTGAGCAGGAACCCCACCTCTGCAAGCCGGGCGGCCGCGGACCCAAGTTCGGCGTCGTGCTCCGCCACGTGCTCCAGCGTGCGTTTGGCGGCATCCACCAGTGTGGTGGCGTCACCGGTTTCACCGAAATCTTCGGCAATGAGGGCCTGGTGTGCCGTGCTGGCGGCGATCCGCAGTTCCTCCACATTGGCGAGCTTGACGGCCTCAGCCTTCAGCAGCTCGTCCTCCCCCGGCTGCGGGTCCACCTCGTCGATTTCCGCGAGGGCTGCCTCCAGGGATTCGGCTTCGCGGAGCCTGTCCCGGGCGGCGCTCCGCAGGCTGTCCAGTTCTGCCTGGCTGGCCTTCCACCGGCTGTACAGCTCCTGGTACGCACCCAGCGGTCCGGCCAGGTTGTCCCCGGCGAACTTGTCCAGGGCTTCCCGCTGGGCCGTGGCGCTTTTGAGCCGGATCTGGTCCGACTGGCCGTGCACCACCACAAGGGATTCGCCGATCTCGGCCAGGACGCCCACCGGGGCGGCACGGCCGCCCAGGAAAGCGCGGCTGCGGCCGTCGGCACCCAGGCGGCGGGCCAGGATGAGCTCCGCGCCGCCGTCGAACTCCTCGGCTTCGGCACCGGCGTCAAGGGCACGGGCAATGGCCGGGTGTCCGGCGTCGAGTTTGAGCACCGCTTCCGCCGTGGCACTCTTGGCGCCGCTCCGGACGGCGCCGGCGTCGGATCGGGCGCCCAGCAGCAGTCCGACGGCGGTGACCACCATGGTCTTGCCGGCACCGGTTTCGCCGGTCACCACGCTCAGTCCGGGGCCGAGCGGAAGCGTCGCGTCGGTGATGACGCCCAGGTCGCGGATTCTCAGTTCTTCAAGCATGGCTTCACTTCGCAGTCGACGGATCGGGATCGCTGCCGGGGTTCTCCGCATGCGGTACCGGCAGCGGCGGCATGGGCCGTGGCGTGCGCACAATGGGGATGGGACCCGTGTGCACGGCATCCGACTTGGGAACCGGGCCGCGCCAGCCGTGGATGGGCAGCTCGAACTTGCGGACCAGGCGGGCCGAGAAGGGGGTCTGGTGGGTGCGGGCAAGGCGGACCGGGGTGGCCGATTTGGTCACTTCCACGCGTGCGCCGGGCGGCAAGTCCACGGAGCGCCGGCCGTCGCACCACAGCACCCCCTGGGCGTCGGTCCGGCCCAGCACCTCAACAGCAAGCCTGGACCGGGGCGACACGACGAGGGGCTTGGCAAAGAGCGCGTGGGCACTGATGGGCACGATGACCAACGCCTCCACCTCGGGCCACACCACCGGTCCACCGGCGGAGAACGCGTAGGCCGTTGACCCGGTGGGGGTGGCCAGCACGATGCCGTCGGAGCCGAAGGACGTCAGGGGCCGCTCGTCCACCTCGGTGACGACTTCCAGCATCCGTTCGCGGTTGGCTTTCTCGATGGCGGCCTCGTTTAAAGCCCAGGTGTGCCAAATCTTCTGGCCGCGCACCCAGACCTGGACATCGATGGTCATCCGCTCTTCAACGGTGTACTCCCGGCTGGCAATCCATTCGACGGTCTGGGCAAGGTCGGCCCGCTCGCTTTCCGCCAGGAAGCCCACATGGCCAAGGTTGACGCCCAGCAGCGGCACGTCCACCTCGCGGACCAGTTCAGCGGCCCGCAGGATGGTGCCGTCGCCGCCGAGGACCATCACGAGTTCGACGTCGGGCAGCTGGACATGGTCGTGGAGCACCTCCACCGGCTGGGCCAGGTGCCCGAAGAACCGTTCCATGTCCCCCAGCTCGGACTCCTGCATCACCGGGACCATGCCTGAGGCATGCAGCAGGGCGCAGGCTTCCCAGGCGGCCTTCAGTGACTCCTCGCGGCCGGTGTGGGCAAGGACCAGTACACGCCTGCTCATCAGGTTCCGCTCTCTAGTGGTTCTGCCAGATTCGTCCGAGCAAGGCAGCGGCTGCTGCCTCTCGCTCTTCGATCTTAGGCAAGTCTTGGGTGATCCTGCGTTTTATCCACAGGAAGTATTCGACGTTTCCGTCCTGTCCCGGCAGCGGACTCGCCGCCAGGCCGCACAGGTCCAGGCCGGCGTCGAGCGCTGCCCTGGCCACCTTTTCCACGGCCATCCGCCGCTCGCGCTCCGACGTAACGACGCCCGTGCGGCCCAGGCGGTCCTTGCCGATCTCGAATTGTGGCTTGACCATGAGCACCAGGTCGCCGCCTGGCTCGGTGCAGTCAGCCAGCGGCTGCACCACGAGGGTGAGGGAGATGAAGGACAGGTCGGCCACGGTCAGGGCGGCGGGGCCGCCGATGTCGGCCGGTGCCATGTACCTGACGTTCATGCCCTCATGGACGTCCACCCGCGGGTCGTTGCGGAGGTGCGGCACCAGCTGGCCGTGTCCGACGTCGACCGCCACCACGTGCGCGGCACCGCGCCTCAGCAGGACGTCCGTGAAGCCGCCGGTAGAGGCACCGGCGTCAAGGCACCTTTTGCCTTGGACCGAAACGTCCGGGAAGGCGTCGAGGGCGCCGCCCAGCTTGTGGCCGGCGCGGCTGGCGTAGGTGTCCTGGTCATCAAGTTCGACGGCCAGGTCACGGCTGTCATCAACCTGCAGGGAGGCTTTGGCCAGCACCTGGCCGGCGGAGGTGACCTTGCCCTCGGCGATAAGCGAGGCCGCGTGGGTCCGCGACCTCGCCAGGCCGCGGGCCACCAATGCCTGGTCGAGGCGTACCGGCATCAGGCGGCCCCGCCGGCTCGGTCGGTTGCCGCCCGGACCTGGTCGATGGGATCGCTGTTGAGGGCGGCCAGCAGTTCATCGTGGAGTTCGTTGTAGACGGTTTCGTGGTCCGCGGTCGGGAGGCCGGGGATGTCGAGGAGCCTGGCCATGGCGCGGGCCACCTGTGGATCGGTGGTCTCCTGCCCGCGGTCCCGCATGGCCGCGTGCGGCCACTCCGGGGCGGGCTGGGCTGTCGAGTCGTCCGGTTCGGTCAGCTCAGTCATTGAACCAGTCTAGTGATCCAGCCACACGAGCTTGGGTGCCTGTGCCGCTGGGGCGTCGGGCGTCTCCGCCCACCAAGCCGCGCACGCCGCGCGCCAAGCGTTCAGGTCGTCCTGCCTGCCAATGATGCCCACTGCTCCGTTGGCCACGCGCGCCGTTGACTGCCCGCACGTGTAGGTGCCGTCGTCGTGCGTGACCTCCGGGTACGGCCGGTGCAGGTCCGCAAGGTTTTCGATGATGTAACCGGGACGTTCGGCGGAGCGGGCTGCCAGGATGGTCTCGCGCGTGTCGACGCCGGTCAGGACAGCCACGGTGGCGAAGCCGGCATTATTGCCGCCAAGGATGTCCGTATCCAGCCGGTCTCCCACCACCAGGGGTCGGCCGGCGCCAAGCCGCTTGGCAGCCGAATGGAACAGCGGCGCTTCCGGTTTGCCCGCAACTTTCGGCTGCTGGCCGGTGGCTGCAGCGACGGCGGCCACCAGGGTGCCGTTGCCGGGAGCGATGCCGCGCGCCTGGGGAATGGACATGTCCGTGTTGGTGGCCACCCAGAGGGCGCCGGCGTTCACCACATAGGTGGCTTCCGCCAGGTCCTTCCACCCAATGGCGGGGCTGAAACCCTGGACCACGGCGACCGGGTCCTCATCCTGTCCGGCTACCGGCACCAGGCCCACCAGCTCAATTTCCCGGGCCAGCGCCGGGCTGCCGGTAATCAGGATTTTGGACCCGGGTGCCAGCATCGAGGCGAGCAGCTCGGCCGCCGCCTGGGAGGAGCTGACCACCTGGTTGTCCTCCGCCGGTGCACCAAGCTCACGCAGATGTGCTGCCACTTCTGCCGGCGACCGGGAGGCGTTGTTGGTGACATAGCCAAGGCCTATGCCTAGCCCGGAAAGCTGCTTCAGCGATTCAACAGCTCCGGGAATGGCGTTGGGCCCGGCGTAGACCACGCCGTCCAGGTCGGCGAGAAGTGCATCGAAGCGGGAAACCAGGGAAACATCGCTCATCTGTGGTCAGTCTTCCCGGCGGTCTTGGTCGTGCTCAATGCCTGCGTTGTCCTGGGCTTCTGCGTTGTCCGCGTCGGCATCGTCTGCGCTGGCATTGTCAGCATCGGCGTCGTCGGCGGGCACGGAGTCGAGCTCGTCGTGTTCCGCCGAGTCCTGGTCCGATTCTGCGTCGTCGGAAACGAAGTAGTCGGCATCCTGGTCGTCGATGCTGCTGTCCTGTGAGGACTTCGCCTCGGCTGCGCGGGCACTTCCGGCCGATGCCTCCGTGGGACCTGCTGCGGGCGTTTCGGCCCCAGCGCCCTTGGAGGCCTGGTCCAGCATCCTGCGGCGTTCTGCCTCTTCCCGGGCTTCCTCTTCCTCATCCCAGCCGAGGTCGATGATCTCGGGTTCCTCGTCGGCGCCCAGGCCCAGGGCATTTTCTGCCACGACGGCCTGCCGGCTCCACTTCTGCGACTCGTCTTCGCGTCCTACCGCAGCCAGCGCGTCGGCGTAGGCGCGGAAGAGTCGCGGGCTGTAGGAGAACGCGCGGTTCATGTCCAGCTGCGGGATTTCAAGTTCGGCTACTGCCGCGTCCAGCTGGCCCAGGTCGGTGCGCGCGCCGGCCGCGACGATTGCCAGTTCCACCTTCCCGGGAGCATCCAGGTCCTGGGCTTCCTCCGAGCGCGCCACATCCAGGGCGCGGTCGGGGCGTCCCAGTCCACGCTCGCAGTCCGCCATGACGGGGAGGTGGACGTTGGAACCGCTGATGCGGCGGAAGGTGCGGAACTCGCGAAGCGCCTCACCGTAGTGCCCGGCGGCGTAGGCAGTCAGGCCAACGGCTTCACGGACAGCGGCGAGCCGGCCGCCACGGCGGCTGGCTGCCAGGGCGTGCTGGAAGGCAAGCTCCGGCTCGTCATCGATGAGACGGCCAGCCATCACCAGGTGGCGGGCCACCCATTCCGAGCTCTTGGCTTCGAGGGTCTTGATCTGGTGCTGGGTGGCGCGGTCCAGTTCCTTGCCCGTGACGTCTTCATCGATCTCGGGCGAGCGTTCCCGGTCCGGGCGGTTGGCGCTGCGGAGGTCAGCGGCGTTGGGCACGCGGACAGGACGGTCTTCCTGCCGATCGCGGCCAAAGCCGCGGGGGCCGCCACCACGGCCTGAATCAGCGCGGGAGTCACCGCGATCGAAGCTGCGGGGTGCGCGGTCCTGCCGGTCCCCGAACGGTTTGCGGTTGTCGCCACCACCAAAACCACGACGGTCACCCTCACCGTCGCGGCGCGGACGGTCGCCAAACGGCTTACGGTCACGGTCACCGCCCGTAAAACCACGGCGGTCACCCTCGCCATCGCGACGGGGACGGTCGCCAAACGGCTTACGGTCACGGTCACCGCCCGTAAAACCACGGCGGTCACCCTCGCCATCGCGGCGCGGACGGTCACCAAACGGCTTACGGTCACGGTCACCAAAAGGCTTCCGCTCGCCGCCGCCGGCACCGCCGCCAAAACCGCGACGGTCACCTTCACCGTCGCGGCGCGGACGGTCACCAAACGGCTTACGGTCACGATCACCGCCAGCAAAACCACGGCGGTCACCCTCACCATCGCCGCGCGGACGGTCACCAAACGGCTTACGGTCACGATCACCAAAAGGCTTCCGCTCGCCACCGCCGGCACCGCCGCCAAAACCGCCCCGGTCACCCTCGCCATCGCGACGGGGACGGTCGCCAAACGGCTTGCGGTCACGATCACTAAAAGGCTTCCGCTCGCCACCGCCGGCACCGCCGCCGCGGGAGAAGCTGTTGCCATCGCGATCGGACCGGGACCGGAATCCGCGGGGCTCACCGCCGGAGTTGTTGTTGCCGCGGAACGCGCCCCGGTCGTTGCCTCGGTTGCCACCGTTATGCTCGGCCATGTGGATTCCTCCTGTTGTGAGCCGACCACTGGCGCAACTGCAGCCGCTCGTTTCGTTTCCTACGCAACCCGAAATCAAGCGCTTCGAAGTCCGTACATCTTCATCAATTCTAGTGGAGCCACCAAACCCCCCCGAACAGTGCAGGCCCTGGGACCGGGATCGTGGCCATCTTCACAACCAACGCCCCATCACGTCCTGCACATTCTCCCCCAACGCCCCATCACGTCCTGCACCTTCTCCCCCAACGCCCCATCACGTCCTGCACTCACCCCCCAGACGCGCCATCATGTCCTGTGGGCTGGGGGCGGGATCTGGTGGGGCGTCTCAGGTAACCGGGCAGGAGGAGATGGCGCGTCGGAGGAAAGCGGGCAGAATCTGGCGGGGCGTGCTGTTGAAACGGCCGGCGCGTGTGGTGTTTTGTTTGTTAAATGTGGGAGGCCCCAACCGTGTGGTTGGGGCCTCGACCTCAATGATTGTTCCGGCG
>NZ_JBPFDN010000016.1:0-92157 GCF_059414985.1 Arthrobacter sp. SAFR-044
CTCAAACAACAGACACACCCGGCACCACCCAAACCCTCGTTCAGGATCGCTCCGGAGCAACTTTTCAAACTTACCCGCTGGCTTCGTGCGTGTCAAACCGGCATCCGCGACCATCCTCAGCGTAAGCTTGGGGGATCGGTTTTCCGTCTGACTCCGTGGAGCAGCGCGGAAATAAACTGTACCACCACTCTTCCGGGATCGCCAGTCCACCCCAAAGTAACCCGCCGCCGGCAGCCGAAAGGCCCGGAATCCCGCGGATTCCGCGCCTTCGTGGACACGGGCGGTGAGATCAGCCGGCCGTTGATGCTCCCGGCTTGAAGTAGGCCGCGCCGAGCGGAGGCAGCGTGACAGTCAGCGTCGCCGGCTGGCCGTCCTGTCCTTCGTCTGTTGCCTTCAATGCGCCGTCGTTCAGCACACCGGATCCCCCGTACGTGGTGTGGTCGGTGTTCAGGACCTCGGTCCAGGCCCCGGCCGTGGGGACTCCCAGGGTGTAGCCCACATGCGGGGCACCGGAGAAGTTGATGGCGCAGACAATCGGATTGCCGTCGGCGTCCCACCTGATGAAGGACAGGACGTTTCGGTCCGCGTCTCCTCCATTGATCCACTGGAAGCCGGCAGGGACGTTGTCCTGCGAATACAGGGCCGGAGTAGCTGCGTACAGCTCGTTGAGGTCCTTGGTCAGCAGCTGGAGTCCCTTGTGGGCAGGGATGTCCGCGAGCCACCAGTCCAGGCCGTGCTGTTCGGACCACTCGGCTTCCTGGCCAAACTCGGTGCCCATGAAGATGAGCTGCTTGCCCGGATGCGCCCACTGGTAGGCAAAGAAGGCGCGAAGGTTGGCCAGCTGCTGCCAGCGGTCACCGGGCATCTTGCGGAGCATCGAGCCCTTGCCGTGGACAACTTCATCGTGGCTGATGGGCAGCAGGAAGTTCTCCGTGAAGGCATAGACCAGGGAGAACGTCACCGTGCCGTGGTGCCACCTGCGGTTGTAGGGGTCCTCGGAGATGTACTTGAGGGAATCATGCATCCAGCCCATGTTCCACTTCAGGCCGAAGCCCAGGCCGCCGTGGCTCGTGGGAGCGGTAACGCCCGGGAACGCCGTGGATTCTTCCGCGATCATGACGGCACCGGGGTGGGTCTTGTAGACGGTGGCGTTCACTTCCTGCAGGAAGGAGATGGCTTCGAGGTTCTCCCTGCCGCCAAAGCGGTTGGGCCGCCACTGGCCTTCCTGGCGTGAGTAGTCGAGGTAGAGCATGGAGGCGACCGCGTCCACGCGCAGGCCATCGATGTGGAATTCCTCCAGCCAATACAGTGCGTTGGCCACAAGGAAGTTCCGGACCTCGGTGCGGCCGAAGTCGAAGATCAGGGTGCCCCAGTCGGGATGTTCCCCAAGGGCCGGGTCGGAGTGTTCGTAGAGGGGCTCGCCGTCGAACCTGGCCAGCGCCCAGGAATCCTTCGGGAAGTGCGCGGGTACCCAGTCCAGCAGGACCCCGATCCCGGCCTGGTGCAGGGAGTCCACCAAGTAGCGGAACTCGTCAGGGTGCCCGAAACGGGAGGTGGGTGCGAAGTAGGACGTGACCTGGTAGCCCCAGGAACCGCCGAACGGGTGCTCCGCTACGGGCATGAATTCCACGTGCGTGAACCCGAGCCATTTGACGTACTCCACCAGTTCCTGGGCGAGTTCGCGGTAGCCCAGGCCCAGGCGCCACGACCCGAGGTGCACTTCGTAGACGCTCATGGCCGAGTTGTGGGGGTCGCGCTTGGCACGCGTTTCCATCCATTCATCGTCCTTGAAGGCGTAGGACGGCTCCACCACCCTGGAGGCAGTCAGCGGGGGCACCTCGGTGCCGAATGCCAGCGGGTCGGCCTTTTCAACCCAGTAGCCGCCGCGGGTCAGGATCTCGAACTTGTAGCAGGCCCCTGCGGCCACGCCGGGAATGAAGACTTCCCAAACACCGGAGGATCCCAGTGAACGCATGGAGTTTTCCCGTCCGTCCCAGGCGTTGAAGTCGCCCTTGATGCGGACGGCTTGGGCGTTGGGGGCCCACACGGCGAAGGAGACACCGTTGACGTCCCCCAGCGTTGACTTGTAATGCCTGACGTGCGCGCCGAGCACCTGCCACAGTTTCTCGTGCCGGCCTTCACCGATGAGGTGGAGGTCCACTTCGCCCACTGTGGGCAGGTAGCGGTAGGGCTCGTCAATGGTCACCGGGTCCTTGCCGGGGTAGGTAACCGCGAGCCGGTAGTCGGGAACGTGTCCCTGCTCCAGCGGTTCCAGGACGGCAACCCATACGCCGTGGGCCTCGTGTTCCATGGGAACTTCACCGGCCTGCGTGACCACGGTGACTGCTTCGGCGAGGTGCTTCACGGTGCGGATGGTGACATGCCCGTAGTCGTCCAGGTGGGCGCCCAGGACGGAGTGGGGGGCGTGGTGTTCACCGTTGGCGATCCTGCCCAGGGTGCCTTCATCCACGTGCAGGGGCACCCCCGGGCGGTCAGTTCGTGCTGAGCCTGTCATTTCGTTACCTTCCGATGCTGCACCGGCGGAGTCGCCGGCACCGTTGCTGCCCAGGAGCCGCCTGGAGGCGTTTACTGGAATCGCCACCCAGTCGGGCCTGTTTCGCATTTCATAAACAACTTCGTACAGTGCCTTGTCCAGCCACAATGCCACAAACAGCGGTGAGGTTCGGTCCACCGTTCCGGGAATGACCCCGGCATACCCTGCCAGGAAGGCATCGGCACAGTCGTCAACCCAGCTGTCCGGGACCTGCGCACCCTCCTGCTCGCGCTGGGCTGCTCCAGCGGCGTAGTCGAAGGACCGCAGCATCCCGACGACGTCGCGCAGGGGCACGTCCGGGACGTTACGTTCGGCGATGGGCCTCAGGGGCTCGCCCTCGAAGTCCAGGATGGCCCAGCGCGACTCGTCGCCGGACTGGCCTGTGACCTGGAGGATCTGGCCCAGGTGGAGGTCGCCATGAATCCGCTGCAGCGGCCCGGCGGGGGCCTTGTCCAGGTTCGCGAGCAGGGCGTCCAGGGCGTCGTCGTAAGGTCCGACGGCGGCACGCGCTTCTGCCCAGGCGGTCCGGACACGTTGGGCAACAGCAGGTCCTGGTCCCTTGCCGGGTCCAGGGCCGGCCGACTGCCCCAGAGCCTCCGCCAGGCGCTTGTGCACCGTGGCGGTCGCGGCGCCAAGGGCCCTGGCCTCTGCTGTGAAGTCAGTGCCCGAGCGGGCGGCGTCCACCGCCAGCCGCCAGGCATCACGGCCACCGGCGAGGAATTCATGGGCCACCGCAAGCTCGCCCTGGACGTACCGGGTACCGTGGCCGGAGCCGGAGGAGGCATGGTTGCCGTGCCCCAGCCACTCACCCCTGACCCAGCCAAGGGTGGCAGGGACTTCCGAAGTTCCTGCCTTGGTTAGGGCAGCCCCCACTTCAATTTCCGGGTTGGTCCCGTCCGAAAGGACGCGGAAGAATTTCACCATGGCCGCCGACTCGCCGTCGTCCACAATGACGGAACTGTTGGACTGCTCACCGGAGAGCACCTTCACAACGCCCTTCGCGGTGGGCAGGCGGTACAGCCCCTCCACGCGGAAGCCCGTCGCGGTGCCGCTGTCCGCTTTCCCCTCCTGCCGGATGAGCTCCAGCCAGGCGCCCACGAAGTCGGGGTCGTGAACGGCGTCGTAAACCCAAGGGCGGGTGGGATCCATTCCGGCCGCCTCGCCCACCAGGGCACGCTCCATGCCCCCGGCCGGCGCCGGCCGGAAGCTCAAGGGAACCTGGACGACGGCGGTGCGCTGACCGCCGTCGGGCCGCTGGGTGGCGACGTTGAGGAGGAACACGGCCAGCGCCGCGTGTCCGCTGGGGTCCGCCAGCCCCAGGCTGCCGGCCTGGGAGATGGCGAAGTCGGGGGTTTTGACCGGGAACCAACGCTGCTGCGGCAGCCATTCCTTGAGCAGCGCGGTAAGGGCGGGAGTGAGGATTGGCTGGTTCATCTCAGTTCTCTATCGACAGGATTGGCATGGCCTGGGTGTAGGGCGACGATGGGTTGGACCCCGCCGAGCGCATCCGAAGCCAGAAGAAATCGTGGCTTCCGAGGGTCAGGGTGAGGGTCCCGTCGTCGCCGATGCCGGGGAAGACCTGTCCGCCAAACACGTCGCGGAGTCCCCTTCCGGCATATTCGGGGATCCGCAGGGTGGCTGCGACCGGGTGCTGGGAGAGGTTGAAGGCGCACAGGATGATTTCCCCGTTGGCGCCGGCCGGATTGCTGTCCGGCAGCTCACGCAGGTACGCCAGGACGGCGTCGTGGTCTGCTTCCACATGCTTGAAGCCGCCGAGCCCGAACGCCGGGTGGTTCTTGCGGACACTGAGGATCTGCCGGGTCCAGCGCAGCAGGGACCCGGAATGGGCAGCTTCAGCCTCCACGTTGGCCATGGCGTAGTTGTACACCAGGGACTGGATGGGCGGCAGGTACAGCTTGCCGGGATCGGCGTGGGAGAAACCTGCGTTCCGGTCCGGGTTCCACTGCATGGGGGTGCGGACGGCGTCGCGGTCCTCGAGCCAGATGTTGTCGCCCATGCCGATCTCATCCCCGTAATAGAGGAACGGGCTGCCCGGAAGCGAGAGCAGGAGCGCGTTGATCAGTTCGATTTCGGCCCGTGAGTTATCGAGCAGGGGTGCCAGCCGGCGGCGGATGCCGATGTTGGCGCGCATGCGCGGGTCCGGGGCGTACCAGCCCAGCATGGCCGCACGCTCATCGGCGGTGACCATTTCCAGGGTCAGCTCGTCGTGGTTGCGGAGGAACGTGCCCCACTGTGCGCCCTCGGGGATGTCCGGGGTGTCGCGCATGGTTTCGATGATGGGCGCAGCCTTTTGGTCGCGCAGCGCGTAGTACAGGCGGGGCATGATGGGGAAGTGGAACGCCATGTGGCACTCGGGTTCATCAACGGTGCCGAAGTATTCCACCACCTCGTTGGGCGGCTGGTTTGCTTCGGCGATGATCACGCGGCCGGGGTAGCTTTCATCCACCATTTCCCGCAGCCTGCGGAGGAACTCGTGGGTGGCCGGAAGGTTTTCGCAGTTGGTGCCCTCCTCCTCGTAGAGGTAGGGAATGGCATCCGCCCGGAAACCGTCAATCCCCTGGTCCAGCCAGAACCGGACCACGTCGAAGACGGCGTCGATCACCTTGGGGTTTTCGAAATTCAGGTCCGGCTGGTGGCTGAAGAACCGGTGCCAGAAGAACTGCCGGCGGATGGGATCGAAGGTCCAGTTCGATTCCTCGGTGTCAACGAAGATGATGCGGGCGTCCTGGTACTTTTCGTCGGTGTCACTCCAGACGTAGAAGTCACCGAAGGGCCCGTCAGGTTCCTTCCGCGATTCCTGGAACCACGGGTGCTGGTCAGAGGTGTGGTTCAGGGGGAGGTCGATGATCACCCGGACGCCGCGGGCATGGGCTTCTGCTACGAGCCGCTTGAAGTCGCTGATGGTGCCGAACTCGTCCAGGACCGAGTTGTAGTCGGAGATGTCGTAGCCGCCGTCCCGCAGCGGCGACTGGAAGAACGGTGGCAGCCAGAGGCAATCCACGCCCAGCCACTGCAGGTAGTCCAACCGGTCGATGAGTCCGGAGAAATCCCCGGACCCATCGCCGTTGGCATCCGCAAAAGCCCTGACAAGTACTTCGTAGAACACTGCCTTCCGGTACCACAAAGGGTCATGCTGAAGGCCAGGCGCATTTAGCTCGAACGTGCTCTTGGGAGTGAAGTGGCCGGAACTTTGCGGGTTAAAACTCACTGATGCATTCTCCTCACGCTCAGGATGTGCGCGGGCTCCACATGCGGATCAAGCCGCACGTAGTTGTATTCGCCCCACTCCCAGCTTTGGCCGGTGATGAGGTCGTCCACATAGAAGCCGCCGCCCGGCGTGATGTCCTGCGGGTCCAGCTCCAGGGCCGCCAGGTCCAGGGCCACGCTGCATTCCTTGGTGACGTGCGGGTCCACGTTGACCACCACAATGATGGTGTCCTTGGACCCGTCAGGGAGGGTCTTGTGCTTCGAGTAGACCACGGTGGAGGCGTCAGTGCTTTGGTGGACCGTCAGGTTCTGCAGGTCCAGCAGCGCAGGGTGGTCGCGCCGGATGTGGTTCAGCCGGGTGATGTACGGGGCCAGCGAACGCCCTGACTCGGCTGCGGCGTCCCAGTCACGGTGCTTGTACTCGAACTTCTCGTTGTCGATGTACTCCTCGGCGCCGGGCCGGGCCACGTGCTCGTACAGTTCGTAGCCGGCATAGACGCCCCACAGCGGGCTTCCGGTGGAGGCCAGGACGGCCCTGATCCGGAACGCCGCCGGTCCGCCGTACTGCAGGTACTCCGTGAGGATGTCCGGAGTATTCACGAAGAAGTTGGGGCGGAAGAACGCCGGGGATTCGTGGCTGACTTCCTCGAAATAGGTCTCGATTTCCTTCTTGGTGTTGCGCCACGTGAAGTAGGTGTAGGACTGCTGGAAGCCTGCCCGGCCCAGCGCGTGCATCATGGCGGGGCGGGTAAAGGCTTCGGCCAGGAAAACTACGCCAGGTGCTGCTTTTTCGACTTCCGCGATAAGCCATTCCCAGAACCACACTGGTTTGGTATGCGGGTTATCCACCCGGAAAATCTTTACGCCGTGGCTGACCCACAGCAGCACAATTCGCAGGATTTCCCGGGAAAGCCCTTCCGGGTCGTTATCGAAATTGAGCGGATAGATGTCCTGGTACTTCTTTGGCGGGTTTTCCGCGTACGCAATACTGCCGTCCACCCGCGTGGTGAACCATTCCGGATGGGACTGCACCCACGGGTGGTCCGGGGCCGCCTGGAGCGCGAGGTCCAGGGCTACTTCCAGGCCCAGTTCGTTGGCGCGGGCCACGAAGGCGTCGAAGTCCTCGAACGATCCGAGGTCGGGGTGGATGGCGTCGTGGCCGCCTTCCTTCGCTCCGATGGCCCAGGGTGAGCCGGGATCGTTGGGACCGGCCACCAGGGTGTTGTTGGGTCCCTTGCGGAACTGCACGCCGATGGGGTGGATGGGCGGCATGTAGAGGACATCGAAGCCCATTGCTGCCACGGCGTCCAACCGCTTTGCCGCGGTCCGGAAGTTGCCCGACGTCCACTCGCCGGTGTCGTGGTTCTTGACTGCACCCTCGGACCGCGGGAAGAACTCGTACCAGGCGCCCCGACCGGCCCGGTCGCGCTCCACCAGGAGGGGGTACTTCTCGGATACGGTGACAAGTTCCCGGATGGGCTGGTGTGCCACAACGCCGGCGACGTCGTGCCCGAATCCGGCGGCCAGCCGCTCCTCCGTGCTGAGGGATTGGTCAGCCAGTTTGTCGGCCGCGCCCCGGAGGACGCCTTTGTCCCAGTCGCTGCGGAAGTCCTCCCCGGATGCTTCGCGCAGCAGTTTGGCACCTTCGGCAAGCATGAGTTCGACGTCGACGCCGGCATCGATCTTTACCTCGGCATTGTGGTGCCAGGTGCCGTAGCGGTCGTGCCAGGCTTCGATGACAAAGGACCAGTTCCCCGTCTCCGACGGCGTGAGCACGCCTTCCCAGCGGTCCGTGCCCATGCCCCGTTCCCCGCGGGGCGGCGCAAGCCGCACGCGCTGGCGCTCGGCACCGGAGGGGTCGAGGAGCACGGCGCTGACGCCGAGCTGGTCATGCCCTTCCCGGAAGGCAGTGGCGCCCACCACGATGGCTTCACCGGGCAGGGCCTTGGCCGGAAACTTGCCGCCCTCGACGACGGGCTGCACGGCGGTAATCGGAAAACGCCCGAACCGCAGGTCCTCGGTGATACTGCGCTGGGGCATTTTGGTGGATGCGGCACTGGTTCCTGAGTTAGTCGTCACAGGCTCGACGTTAGCGAGAAATGACCCGGATTGCTAAGCCTGCTCACTAAAAACGCCGTGCCGCGGCCTAATTTCTTCATGCCCCTGTCATTTACCCAAAAGAAACCGAAAGCTGGTTCCGGCAGCGCATGTTGTCGGTTAGTGTGACGCAGGTGAAGGCAATCCGCAGGTTTACGGTCCGTACAGTCCTCCCCGAACCCATTCGGCCTTTGGCCAGGCTGGCCAGCAATTTGCGGTGGTCCTGGCACCGCCCCACCCGCGAGCTTTTCGCCGGGCTGAACCCGCGCCTGTGGGAGGAAAGCGGGCAGGACCCCATCGGGTTCCTGGGCATGGTCAGCCGGGAGGAATTCCAGCAGCTCGCCGCCGACCAGTCGGTAGTGGAACGGGTGCGCGCCGCGGAGCAGGACCTTGACCGGTACCTCCAGGAGCCGCGCTGGTACCAGGGCCTGGGCCCGGATGCGCCCGCCTCCATTGCGTACTTCTCGCCCGAGTTCGGCATTACCGAGGTCCTCCCCCAGTATTCCGGCGGCCTGGGCATCCTTGCCGGCGACCACCTGAAGGCTGCCTCGGACCTGGGCGTGCCCCTGATCGGCGTGGGCCTGCTGTACCAGGCGGGCTATTTCAAGCAATCACTGTCCCGTGACGCGTGGCAGCAGGAGACCTACCCAGTCCTGGACCCTGACGGCCTGCCGCTGACCCTGCTCCGGGAGCCGTCCCCCGACGGCAACGGCAAGGCCGTGCAAATCTCCCTCCCCCTGCCCAACGGCAGGCGGCTGCTGGCACACATCTGGCGTGCCGACGTCGGACGCGTCCCCCTGCTCCTTTTGGACTCCAACGTGCCGGGCAATGACGACGCCGCCCGCAGCATCACGGACCGGCTGTACGGCGGCGGCGGCGACCACCGGCTGCAGCAGGAACTCCTGCTCGGGATGGGCGGGGTCAAGGCCCTGCGCGCCTTCCAGAAGCTGACAGGCTGCGCCGCGCCCGAGGTCTTCCACACCAACGAAGGCCACGCGGGGTTCCTTGGGATCGAACGCATCCAGGAACTGATGTCCGGGGAACAGGCCCTGACCTTCGATGAAGCACTGGCCGCCGGGCGCGCCTCCACTGTGTTCACCACGCACACGCCGGTGCCGGCCGGCATCGACAGGTTCGAAATCAACCAGATCAGCCACTTCTTCCAGGCGGGACTGGCTCCCGAGGTGCCGGTGGACAGGATCCTGGAACTGGGCAGGGAAAATTACGCGGACGGAAACCCGGCCGTCTTCAACATGGCGGTCATGGGCCTGCGCCTCGCCCAGCGCGCCAACGGCGTGGCCAAACTCCACGGTGAAGTGTCACGCGGCATGTTCTCCGCCCTCTGGCCAGGCTTCGACCACTCCGAGGTGCCCATCACCTCCGTCACCAACGGCGTGCACGTGCCCACTTGGGTGGACAGCCGCATTTCCAAGCTGGCCCGCGACCAGTTCGGCAGCGAGGCCGAAGCGCTGGGCAAATGGGACCTGGCCTACAACGTCAGCGACGCCGATGTCTGGGCTCTGCGCCGCGAGATGCGCGCTGCCCTCGTGGAGGACGTCCGCCGCAGGCTGCGCGCAGCCTGGAAGAAGCGCGGCGCGGCTGACGCCGAGCTCGGCTGGACCGACAACGTCCTGGACCCGGATGTCCTCACCATCGGCTTTGCCCGCCGCGTGCCCACCTATAAGCGGCTCACGCTGATGCTGCGCGAACCGGCGCGGCTGAAGGCACTGCTCCTGCACAAGGAGCACCCCATCCAGCTGGTCATCGCCGGGAAGTCCCACCCCGCGGATGACGCCGGGAAGAAGATGATCCAGGACCTGGTGCGCTTCACCGACGATCCGGAAGTACGGCACCGGATCGCGTTCCTGCCGAACTATGACATCGCCATGGCCCGGACCCTGTTCCCGGGCTGCGACGTGTGGCTGAACAACCCGCTGCGTCCGCTTGAGGCCTGCGGCACGTCCGGCATGAAGGCGGCCCTGAACGGATCGCTGAACCTGTCCGTCCTGGACGGATGGTGGGATGAGATGTACGACGGCGAGAACGGCTGGGCGATTCCCACGGCCAACAACGACGCTTCCCCCGAGGAACGGGACGACATCGAGGCCGCAGCGCTGTACGAGCTCCTGGAAACGCAGGTGGCCCCGCGCTTCTACGGCAGCACGGTGTCCGAAGGTGCAGGCGCTGCCGGCCCCTCGACCACGCGGAGCGAGAAGGTGCCCACCCACTGGGTGTCGATGATCAAGCACACCCTCTCGCACCTCGGGCCGGCCGTCTCCGCGGAGCGGATGCTCCGCGACTACGTGAACATCCTGTACCGCCCGGCAGCGGAAGCGGGCCGCAGCGCCACCGCCAACTCCTACGCCCAGGCCCGCGCGCTGGCGTCCTGGACGGCCAGGGTGCGCGGCGCCTGGCCCCAGGTCCACGTGGAGCACGTGGATTCGGTGGGCGTATCCGAGGATCCGCAGATCGGCGACACGCTGCAGGTCAACGCCTACGTGGCGCTGAACGCGCTCACTCCGGAGGATGTCTGCGTTGAGGTGGCCTACGGCAGGGCCGAGGAGAACGACGCCCTGGCCGACATCACCATGATGGAGCTCCAGGTAAAGGAGGACCTGGGTAACGGGCGCCACCTGTTCAGCGGTTCCCTGGTCATCGACCGCTCCGGACCGTTCGGCTACACAGTCCGCGTCCTGCCCCGGCATGACGCCCTGGCCTCCAAGGCTGAGCTCGGACTGATCGTCAACGCTTAGCCACCGGCCTCATGGGTACGGCTCCTGGCAGGCAGCAGTACCCGACCAGGAGGGTTCAATGACCGAACGTACGGTGGCCGATGTGATTGTGGAGCGCCTCACCACGTGGGGTGTGAACCGGGTCTTCGGCTACAGCGGGGATGGCATCAACGGCTTCATGGGCGCCCTCCGCCGGACTGAGGGCCGCGCGGAGGGGCAGGTTGAGTTCGTCCAGGCCCGGCATGAGGAATCGGCGGCGTTCATGGCCGTGGGCCATGCGAAATACACCGGCGGGGTGGGGGTGGTGACGTCCACCCAGGGCCCCGGCGCCGTCCACCTGCTCAACGGGTTGTACGACGCAAAGTTGGACGGCGTGCCGGTAGTGGCCATCGTGGGGCAGCAGAGCCGCACCGTGCTGGGGTCCGCCTACATGCAGGAAATCGACCTGCCTGCGTTGTTCAAGGACGTCGCAGCAGAGTTCGTGCAGCTCATCAGCGCGCCGGAGCAGGTGCCGATGGTGCTGGACCGTGCCTTCCGGACGGCGAAGGCCACTTCCTCCCCCTGCGTGGTCATCATCCCGCACGATGTCCAGTCCGCGCCCGCACCTGAGCTGGAGCAGCAGCATGGCATCGTGGTCACCGCTCCGTCCTGGAGCGCCGCGGCCAAGAGCCCGCGCGAGGAGGACCTGGCCGCTGCCGCCGCCCTCCTTAACTCCGCGGAACGCGTGGCGCTGCTGGTGGGCCAGGGAGCCAGGCACGCCGCCAAGGAAGTGGTTGCCGTGGCGGAGAAGCTTGGGGCCGGCATCGCCACCAGTCTCCTGGGCAAGCCGTATGTGGACGAGAACCTGCCCTTTGCCGTGGGAACCATGGGACATCTGGGCACCACCGCCAGTGCGCACCTGCTGGGCAACTGCGACGCCCTCCTCATCGTGGGCTCCAATGATCCCTGGACGGAGTTCTATCCGCCGCCCGGGGCCGCCCGTGCCGTGCAAATCGATATCGATGAAAAGAAGATCGGCAACCGCTACCCGGTGGAGGTAGGCCTGGCCGGCGACGCGGCATCAGCCCTGGACGCCTTGAACCAGAGGCTGGAGCCCCGGCCGCGCACCCAGTGGCGCTCGGATGTTGAAGGGGAGGTCAGCAACTGGCGTATCCTCGCGGCCGACCGGGCGGCCGTGCCCGCTGCCCCCGTCAACCCGGAGCGGGTGGTCCGGGAGCTCAACGGCCGCCTGCCCGGCAACGCCCAGGTGAGTGTCGACGTCGGAAGCTGTGTCTACTGGTACGCCCGCCAGCTGGTGCTGCCCACGGGAGTCCCCGCGCATCTGTCCGGAACGCTGGCAAGCATGGGCTGCTCCATTCCCTACGGAATTGCCGCCAAGCTGGCACACCCGGACCGGCCACTGGTGGCCCTCGCCGGGGACGGCGCCATGCAGATGGCGGGCATCGCGGAGCTGGTAACCGTGGCGCACCGCTGGCGGCAGTGGCAGGACCCACGGTTCGTGGTGTGCGTCTTCAACAACCGGGAGCTGACCGAGGTCACATGGGAGCAGCGTGAATCGGAGGCCGAGCCGCGGTTTGCCGCCAGCCAGGAACTGCCCGATTTTCCCTTCGCCGGCTACGCGGACCTGCTGGGGCTTAAGGGAATCCGCGTGGAGGACCCGGAACTGGTGGGCGACGCCTGGGACCAGGCCTTCGCCGCCGACTGCCCGGTGGTGATTGAGGTCCTGACCGACCCTGAGATCCCGCTGCTTCCGCCGTTCCCGGCCGGGCGGCAAAAGGCGGAGAGCATGCGGAAGGGCCTTGCGGCGGAGGACGACGGCGGCAGGGCCTCCGCGTTGTTGGACACCTACGTGTCACACGAGGAACGCCCGAAAACCTAGCTGTGCCACTGCCTTCCAGGGGAGGCTGCCCTCCGAGGGAGGCTGGTTTAGAGCAACACAGCGGTGACGGCCAGGTCCTTGCCTGCATACCGTTCTGCGTCCTGCAGGATTTCGCAGATGATCCCGAACGACCGGTCGCTGCGGAAGGGCGCGGCCACCTGCCACAGGACCGTCACCGGCGGGTTCCCGTTCTCGGTGACGCTGTCCGCGAAGTCGTGGAGCGAGTCGTTCAGTGCGTCGAGGTTCACGCCGTAGTGCTCGGGGAAGTCCAGGACCTCACCAAAGGTTTCCAGGACGGCGCGCTTGCTGTCCGCCGGCGGGACCACCACGCTGCGGCGCCCGGCATCGGCCACCTGTTCCTGCAGTTCTTCGAGGGTCCAGGTGTCGCCGGAGAAGATTCTCATGCTTGTGCTAGCTGCCTTCCACTATGTACTTGAACGTTCCGTAATGGTCCCCGGTGTAATACTTCTCGCCGCCGTTTCCTGCCACGATGCGCCGCGCACCCCGGTCCAATTCCCCAGGGGTGGGGACCGTGTATTCGCGGTAGTAGCCGCGGTCCCGGACCGGCAGGACGCGCTCGAAGTTGCCGAACACCTGGTCATCCTGGCCGTACTGGAAGGGGCCGCCCTCGCGGATCAGCGCCAGCACCCGGCGGCCCTCCACCGGGAGCGCGGATTCCCTGATCTCCGCCAGGCTGGACGGGTTGGCCGCCCGGTGCGGCGCAGGCTGCTTCGCCGGCCCGGACGCAGCCGCGCCGCCCGGAGTGGACGTTTGGCTGGAAGCCGTTCCCGGCGTCGCACTTTCCGTCTGCTGGCCCAGTATCCCGGCCCCGCCGAACGCCACCATGGCCAGCACCACCAATGTGGTGATGAGCAAGGGAATGATGGAGCGGTTGCGCATTTGGGGTACCTGCCGGCTGGTTGTGCTGATCGTTGATGGTGCTTGTTTCAGGTGCGGTAGATGCTGATCGAGTTGGCTTCCGCAAGGTCGGTTTCGCCCGAGGCCACCTGGATGCCCTGCCGTTCTTTGTGGCGCGGCGAGGTGGTCAGCCGGAGCTCGAACAGGCTGGGGGCCTGCCTTCCGGCGTCCGGCAGGATGACCTGCGCGTCCGTGGCGCCCCCGTTTACCACCACGAGGCCTGCCAGGTCACCGCCGTCGTCACCCAGCAGGAGCTGCATGACGCGGTGGCGCGGATCGTTCCAGCGGTCGGCAGACATGGGCTGGCCGTCCTGGTCGAACCAGTAGAGATAGGATTGCTCGTCCCGGACCGGGAAGTCGTGCGGCTGGGCGGCCAGGAACTCCTTGCGCAGCCGGATGTACCGTTTGGTGCTGCGCAGCATCTCGTGCGCCGCCGGCGTCAGTGTCCAGTCCAGCCAGGTAACGGCGTTGTCCTGGCAGTAGGCGTTGTTGTTCCCGTGCTGGGTCCTTGCCATCTCATCGCCCGCCGTGATCATGGGAACTCCGAGCGAAACCATCAGCGACGCCATCAGGTTGCGCCGCGACTGCGCGCGCTGTGCCAGGATCACGCTGTTCTCGGTAGGACCCTCCACGCCGTGGTTGTAGCTCCGGTTGTCCCCGTGCCCGTCCCTGTTCTCTTCGCCGTTGTCCTCGTTGTGCTTGCGGTCATAGGACACGAGGTCGTTCATGGTGAAGCCGTCATGGGCGGTGACAAAATTGACCGACGCCAGGCGCGAGCGGCCGGACGCCTGGAAGAGGCCCGCAGAGCCGGAGAGGGCATCGGCGAGTTTGGCCATGGGCCCGCCGTGCCCGCCGGAATCAATGGCCGCCCTGTCCGCCACCCAGAAGGTCCGGACCGCGTCGCGGAAGTGGTCGTTCCAGTCCACCCATCCCCGGGGGAACCGGCCCGTCTGCCAGCCGCCGTAGCCAATGTCCCATGGTTCGGCGATCAGTTTTGCCGCGGACAGGACAGGATCGGCGGCGACGGCAGTGAGGAATGGGTGCCGGGGGTCGAATTCGTTCGCCGCGTTCCGGCACATCGAGACGGCCAGGTCGAAGCGGAAGCCGTCGATGTGGAATTCATCCACCCAGTACCGCATCGAGTCAGTCACCAGCTGGACTACCCGCGGCTCAGCGAAGTTCAGCGTGTTGCCGCAGCCGGTGGTGTCGACGTACTTGCCGTAGCCGTCCACCCGGTAGTACGTGTCCTCCCCCAGGCCCTTGAAGCTTAGGAGGGGTCCATCCACTCCGCCCTCGGCCGTGTGGTTGTACACCACATCGAGGATGACCTCCAGCCCGGCGGCGTGCAGCGCCTTGACCATCGCCTTGAATTCGTCCTGGACCGCCTGCGCGCCCGCTTCCTGGGCCGCCCGGGTGGCGTACCCGGGGTGCGGGGCAAAGAATGCGGCCGTGTTGTACCCCCAGTAGTTGCTGAGCCCCAGGTCTTGCAGATGCGGCTCATCAATGTGGAAGTGGACGGGCAGGAGCTGGACGGAAGTGATGCCCAGGCCTGTGAGGTGTTCCACAACGGCGGGGTGTGCCAGGCCGGCGTAGGTGCCCCTCAATTCTTCCGGCACGTCGGGGTGGAGCATGCTCTGGCCGCGGACATGCGCTTCATAGATGATGGTGTTCCGCCAGGGAAGATGCAGCGGTTCGTCAGCTTCCCAGGCGAAGTCGACGGCGGTCCGGACGCTGGTGAGGAAGCCGTCGCGCTGGTCCACTCCCCTGCCGTACGGGTCCAGCAGCAGGGGCTGGCCGGCGGAGCCGTTGCCTGCCGGAAGGACCGGGGGCAGTGGCTTGGCGTCCGACGTCGGGCGGAAGCCGTAGCGCGACCCGTACGGCAGGTCCTCCACGATGCCGTGGTGGACCCCCTTGCTGACGTTGGGCAGGCTCTGGACCCGCCATTGGCCCCCGGGAGGGCAGTAGACGATGTCCAGGCTGGCCACGGCAGGGGCAAAGCAGGCAACATTGGCGCGTCCACCGGCATGGTGGCGGGTACCGCCCGAATCAGCGCGCGGGACGCTGACACCGAGGGGAACGGCAGAGGAGGCGTCCATGGTGGATTCGGTGTCGAAAAGCGGCATGACCATCACCTAAATAGTAGCGGCCAACGGCACTTGACAAGCCAATACGCCCGTTGTGGCGCCAGGAACCCCCGCAGGTTACGGGTTGGCGGAGCTATCGCGCCGCTCGCTGGCGGGAAACCTCGTACAGCGAGATGCCCACGGCCATCGAGGCGTTCAGGGACTCCATGGCGGAGTCGATGGGGATGGAGACGGTCTGGTCGCAGTTTTCCCGGACGAGGCGGCTCAGGCCCTTCCCTTCCGAGCCCACCACGATGCACACCGGTTCGGTGGCCAGGGTGAGGTCAGGCAGCGAAACGTCGCCGTCGCCGTCGAGCCCCAGGACGTAGATGCCCATGTTCTTGAACTGCTTCAGCGCGTTGTTCAGGTTGGAGGCTCGGGCCACGGGCACGCGGACGGCGGCACCGGCGCTGGTTTTCCAGGCCGAGGCGGTAACGCCGACGGAACGGCGTTCGGGCACGATGACGCCGTGGCCGCTGAAGGCGGAGACGGAGCGGATGATCGCACCCAGGTTCCGGGGGTCCGTGATGCCGTCCAAGGCCACGAAGAGCGGCGCGTTGGCAATGTGCCCCTTCTTCCACTTGTCCACGGTTTCCTCGGCCAGTTCGTAGGCGTCCTGGTACTCGTAGGGCGGGATCTGCAGCACCAGGCCCTGGTGGACGGCGTCATCCGTCATCCGGTCCAGCTCAGGTTTGCCCGTTTCCAGCAGCGGAATACCCCGTTCGGCGGCGAGCTTCAGGGATTCCTTGACCCGGTCATCCATTTCGATGCGGATGGCGACGTGGAGGGCCTTCGCCGGGATGCCGGCGCGGAGTGCCTCGACCACGGAGTTGCGCCCCGTGACTACTTCCTCGGTGGCGCGGCCCTTGGGACCGGACTTGGCGGCGCCGGCACTGCGGGCACCGGTCCCGCGCTTTGCTGCGGACCGTTCGGAAAGTTGCCTGGCCTTGTGCGCCTTGTGGTACACACGGTCCTCGGCCTTGGGCGTGGGACCCTTGCCCTCGAGGGCCTTGCGGCCATGGCCACCGGTTCCGACGGTTGGGCCCTTCTTCGCTTTAACCGATCGGCGACCATTGTTGGCCATGATGTTCCACCCTTGATTGTGCTGACTGAATCTGCATACCAGTCTACTGACCCGAAAAAAATCGGGCGCAGCGGCCCGCTCAGTCCCGTTTGAGGCTCCAGGTGGCGCCGTCCGGGCCGTCCTCCACTACGACACCTGCCTGGTTAAGCGTGTCCCGGATGGCGTCGGACCTCGCCCAGTCCTTGTCGGCACGGGCAGTTGCGCGGGCCGCCAGCTGTGCTTCCACCAGGACGCCCAGCGCCTCGGCTTCACGCGTGCTCACCGCCGCGGAGCCTGCCACGGCGTTCAGGCCCAGGACCTCGGTCATGAGGAGGACTGCGTGCATCGCGTTCCGTGCGGCGTCGTCGTCTCCCTCGGCGAGGGCTGTGTTGCCCGCCCTGACAGTTTCGTGCAGGGCGGCCAGGGCGCGGGGGACGTTGAGGTCGTCGTCCATTGCTTCGCAGAATGCGTCGACACCAGCGAAAGAGGAACCGGGGGCGCCGTCCACGATGCCCGCGGCGCCGTCGAGGCGTGCCGCAGCCTTGGCCAGGAATCCGTCAATGCGTTCGACGGCGGCGGCGGCCTCCTGCAGGGACGTGGGACGGTAGTCCAGGACGGACCGGTAGTGGGCCTGGCCCAGGTAGTAGCGGACCACGCGCGGTGGGGCGAGTTCCAGCATTTCGGCGGGGCTGATGGTGTTGCCGATGGACTTGGACATCTTTTCGCCCTGGTAGGTCACCATGCCGTTATGCATCCAGAAGTTGGCGAACGGGTGTCCCGCTGCCTGCGACTGCGCCATCTCGTTTTCGTGGTGCGGGAACCGCAGGTCAAGGCCGCCGCCATGGATGTCGAAGGCGGTGCCGAGGTACTTGGTGACCATGGCGGAGCACTCGAGGTGCCAGCCGGGCCGCCCGGCACCCCAGGGCGAGGACCAGCTGGCCGTGTCGGGCTCTCCTTCTTTGGAACCCTTCCACAGCGCAAAGTCGCGGGGGTCCTTCTTGCCGCGGGGATCGGCGTCGGGCGCTGCCTGCATGTCATCGATGTTCTGGCGGGTCAACGCGCCGTACTTGTCCCAGGAGCGGACGTCGAAGTACACGTCGCCCGAGTCGTCCAGCGCCGGGTAGGCGTGGCCGCGGTCGATCAGCTGCTGGATCAGGGCGTGCATCTCCGGAATGTGCCCGGTGGCCCGGGGTTCGTAGGTGGGGCGGGAGACGCCGAGGGTGTCGTAGGCCTTCAGGAACTCCCGCTCGTAGCGGTATGCCAGCGCCCACCACTCCTCGCGGGCCACCTCCCCCGTTTCCGGGGTGAAGTCCGGCGCAAAGGAAGCCTCGGATTTGGCGAGGATCTTGTCGTCGATGTCCGTCACGTTGCGGACCACAGTGACGCGCAGGCCCCGGTACTGCAGCCAGCGGGTGAGCTGGTCGAAGGCGATGGCTGACCGGATGTGGCCCACGTGCGGCATCCCCTGGACCGTGGCGCCGCAGTAGTAGAGGCTGACCTTGCCCTCGACGAGGGGGACGAAGTTCCGGACTTCGGCGGAGGCAGTGTCATAGAAGCGCAGGGTCACCGCTCCAGACTAACTGATGGGCCAGGCTACCTGACGGGCCCGGCGGACTGCGGATACACCAGGGCGGTGGCTACCGCGGAGATACCCTCCCCGCGTCCAGTGAATCCCAAGCCGTCACTGGTAGTTGCCGTAACGCCGACATGGGCGCCTGCTGCCTCGCTCAGGACCCTTTGCGATTCCTCCCGCCGGGGCCCGAACTTGGGCCGGTTGGCCACGAACTGCACGGCCACGTTGCCGATCTCGAACCCGGCTGCCCTGACGATCCGTGCGGCCTCGGCGAGCAGAGTGGCACCGGACGCCCCGGCGAATTCCGGGCGGTCCGTACCGAAGTGGGTGCCAAGGTCGCCGATGCCGGCGGCCGAGAACAGGGCATCAGCGGCGGCGTGGGCGACGGCGTCCCCGTCCGAGTGCCCCGCGAGGCCGCGTTCGCCCGGCCACAGGAGTCCGCCGAGCCACAGCGGGCGGGGCGAGTCCTCGGGCGCGTAGGCATGGACGTCAATTCCCACTCCTGTGCGGGGAAGGACCATGTCCGCGCTCATCCTTCCACCCAGCGGGCGCCGAGCGGGCCCTCAAGGAGCCCTTCGGCGAAGATCAGGTCCAGGGGCGTGGTGATTTTGAGGGACTGGGTGGACCCTCGGACTGCGTGCACTGCCGTTCCAAGCATCTCCACGAGCATGGCATCGTCCGTGACGGCTGCCGCCTGCTGCTCGTCCAGGCCCTGCGCCGCCTCATGTGCCTGCAGCAAGGTGCCGATGGCGAAGCCCTGCGGGGTCTGCACGGACCGCAGTTCCTCGCGGCGGGCCGTGCCCGTAACAACCTCGGGTGCAAACGCAGTGTCGTCGCCGGTTGTGCGCGCCACGGTCTTGACCGTGTCCACAACGGGGAGCACGGGAATGACGGCGGCCGCGCCGGCAACAAGGGAGTCGGCGACGCGGTGGAAAACGGACTCGGGCGTCAGGGCCCGTGCGGCGTCATGGACCAGGACGGCCTCGATGCCTTCCATGAGGGCGGCGATTCCGGCGCGCACGGACGCGGCCCTGGTGGATCCGCCGTCGACCACCGTCAGGAGGGGACCGCCGTCGGCAAGTTCCTCCCGGAACCCGTCGCAAAGCTGCCGCAAGCCCTGGTCACCGGCGGGCAGCGCCACGCATACCTGGCTTGCCACGCCGGACGCGACAATGCCCCGCAGGGCATGCATCAGGATCGGTTCTCCGCCCAGCGGCACGGCCGCCTTGGGCATGCCGTAGCCAAGGCGCTGCCCGGAACCTGCGGCAACCACGATGACTGCTGTGACCAGGCGCGTGGGTGATTCACTCATGCGGACTAGCCTACGACGCCGCCACTTGCGTTGGGCGCTTTGGACACCGCCCGGGTGGGCACAAAAAAGCCCCGGCCGCACTTGCGTGCAGCCGGGGCTAAATTCTTAGGAAGCCAGGACCTCGTCGAGAACGCTTGCAGCCTTCTCCTCGTCGGTCTTCTCAGCCAGCGCCAGTTCTGAAATCAGAATCTGGCGGGCCTTGGCCAGCATTCGCTTTTCGCCTGCGGAAAGGCCCCGGTCGTGATCCCGGCGCCACAGGTCGCGAACAACCTCTGCCACCTTGATGACGTCACCGGAAGCAAGCTTCTCCAGATTTGCCTTGTACCTGCGTGACCAGTTGGTGGGCTCCTCGGTGAACTCGGCACGGAGCACATCGAACACGTGCTCCAGGCCTTCCTTGCCCACTACGTCCCGGACCCCAACAAGGTCAACGTTCTCTGCTGGAACTTCAATGGTCAGATCACCCTGAGCCACCTTGAGCTTGAGATACATCTTCTCTTCGCCCTTGATGGTGCGCATCTTGATTTCTTCAATCTTCGCAGCACCGTGGTGAGGGTAAACTACTGTCTCGCCGACCTCAAATACCATGTGGACATTTCCCCTTTCCCGCAGACCAGTTTATCACGATTCAGGCATATGACCGGCCGGAGAAAGAGGCCCGAACCGCGAAAATACGCGGAAAAACGGCCCAATCGACCCCCTCTACCCTCTTGACGGATGCGCGGATTAGTGCATCACGTAAGCGCTCGCAGGCCGGACATGACGCCGCCGAATCCTCGTTTGCCCGTCTTTGCGGATAGGCTATGGCTGAAAAAGACTTCAAATTTCTTGAGGAGTACGTGACGTGCGTTCCACTGCGATGAACCGGGCCCAGCGCGGCAAACTGGCACTGACGGCTGCTGCCCTTGGCGCCAGCCTGCTGACCGCGGGCTGCGGTTACATCACGCCCCAGCAGACCAGCCATCAGTACTCCGCCTCGGACGGCATCCGCGCAGACCTCGGTCCCCTGCAGCTGCGGAACATCCTCATCGTTTCCACCGGCGAAAACGAGCCCGGCCGCCTGATCGGTGCTGTCTACAACTCCTCCTCCAAGGACGTGAAGCTCACCGTCAAGGGCGCCAAGGGCTCCCAGACCCAGGTTCCGGTGAAGGCCAACTCCTACACGCTGCTGAACGAAAAGTCGGATGAGGCCATCCTGAGCACCACCGGCGGCAAGCCGGGCTCCCTCGTGGACGTCACGATCAGCGAGGACGGCACCAACGTCAGCAACACGGTCAAGGTTCCCGTCCTGGACGCCACCCTGCAGGAGTACAAGGACTACGTACCCACCCCGAGCCCCTCGGCGACGCCCTCCTCGTCGGCAAGCGCCAGCTCATCAGCCAGCGCGGGTTCTTCAACCAGTGCCGGCTCCTCGGCAGGAGCAAGCTCTTCCGCCAGCGCCACACCCAGCGCCACGGCAACTGCCACCAGCCGCTAAGCGGTCACCGGCGACGGCCGGCAGCTACAGCAAAAGGGAGGGGCCCATGGCTCCTCCCTTTTGTCATGGCACCAAGCGCTTCCCTTAGGGCTCGAACTTGTATCCCAGGCCGCGGACGGTCACCAGGTAACGCGGGGCCGAGGGATCCGGTTCGATCTTTCCGCGGAGCCGCTTCACATGGACGTCCAGGGTCTTGGTGTCGCCAACGTAATCGGAGCCCCAAACCCGGTCGATCAGCTGCCCGCGCGTGAGCACCCGGCCCGAGTTGCGCAGGAGCATCTCGAGCAGCTCGAACTCCTTGAGGGGAAGCAGGACCTGCTCGCCGTCCACGCTCACCACGTGCCGTTCGATGTCCATCCGGACGGGGCCGGCCTGGACCGTGGCTGAGACCAGTTCCTCCGGCTCGCCCTGGCGACGCAGGACTGCCCGGACACGGGCCACCAGTTCGCGGGAGGAGTAGGGTTTGGTGACGTAGTCGTCGGCACCGAGTTCCAGGCCCACCACTTTGTCGATTTCCGAGTCCTTGGCGGTCAGCATGATCACGGGAACGCTTGACCGCTGGCGGAGCTGGCGGCACACCTCCGTGCCGGATAGCCCGGGCAGTTGCAGGTCCAGCAACACCAGATCGGCGCCGTTGCGGTCGAACTCGGTGATGGCGTCCAGGCCGTTGTCCACCACCTCAACCTCGAACCCTTCCTTGCCCAGCAAATAGGACAACGGGTCGCTGAACGACTCTTCGTCCTCGACAATCAAAATCCTGCTCAAGCGCTAGCTCCTCGTTCTGTTGCGCCGGCGGCGCGGGGTACTTGGGTAAGACTGGACTGTTCCGGCGCCGCCTGCACCGGCGCGAGTGCCGGGGCGCCGGACCGGGAGGGCCCGTCGTCGCCATCCGGCCCTTCCATCTCCGGCAGCCGGAGGGTGAAGGTTGATCCCTGCCCGGGCTGGGACCACAGCGTCACCTCGCCGCCATGGTTCGATGCCACATGCTTGACGATGCTCAGGCCAAGGCCGGTGCCGCCGGTCTGTCGGGACCTGGCGGCATCCACCCGGTAGAACCGCTCGAAGACGCGCTCCTGGTCCTCCGGGGACAGCCCCTCCCCCTGGTCGGTCACCGAAATGGAGACCAGGCCGTCCCTGGACCGTACCCCGATGCCAACGCGGGTGTTCGCCGGTGAATAGCGGATGGCATTGTCGATCAGGTTCCGCAGCGCCGTGACCAGGAGGTCCTGGTCCCCAAACACTTTGCCTTCGGTCCGGCCACCCACCACGATGCTGATGTTCTTGCTTTCGGCAGGAAGCTGGGACCGGTCCACAGCCTCGGCGATGACCGCATTGACGTCGACGGGTGTGCCCTGCTGCGTGACGCTGGCGCCCTGCAGGCGGGAAAGTTCGATGATGTCCTGGACCAGGGCGGCCAGCCGTGCGGATTCCTTGTGCATGCGCTTGGCGAAGCGGCGGACGGCCTCTTCGTCATCGGCGGAGGATTCCAGCGCCTCCGCCAGCAGGGAGATGGCGCCCACCGGGGTTTTCAGTTCGTGCGAGACGTTGGCCACGAAGTCGTTGCGGATCTCTTCGGTCCGGGTGATCTCCGTCCGGTCATCGGCGAGGAGCAGGATGTATTCCTCACCGAGCATGGCCGCGCGCACCTGGACGATGATGGTCCCCTGCCCCAGCGGTCCCCGCGGAAGCTCAAGCTGTTTTTCCAGGATGACGCCGTCCCGCCGGACTCCTGCGGTCATGTCCAGTAGTTCCTTGTGCACCACGGTGTGTCCCCGGACCAGTCCGTACGCGTAGGCAGCGGGGCTGGCACGGACCACGCCGTCAACATCGTCCAGCACCACGAAAGCACGTCCGACGACGGCGAGCACCTCGGCGGCGCCCGCCGGCAGCGAAAGGTCCCCGGCGTCCACGTCCAGCAGTTCGCGCTGCTTCTCGCTGACCCGGTAGGCAAGCACGCCGAACGTGCCAAGCGCCAGGCCGATGAGGCCGGCAACCAGACCAATGAGCATAGGATCCACAGCTCCACTTTATGCTCTTGCCTGGCGCCTCCCGGCGGCTCCGGGCGCTTAGGGGGAACGGTTCAACTAACGTTCACCTGTGTGGGCATAATCGTTTACCGGGCGATGACAAAGTTAGAGGTCAGAGCGCCCAACGGCGACACGATTCCTGCTGCCCCGGAGCGGCCGGCGGGAGTTCCAAGGAAAGGACGCCCACGTGCGTAAGGTTTTTCAGGAAGAACTCACCCAGGTTGGTGACCAGCTGGTGGAGATCTCCCGGCTGGTCAGCGAAGCGATGGACAAGGCCACTACCTCATTCCAGGTAGCGGACGTGGACCTCGCCCAGGACGTCATCGCTGCGGATGCACGCATCGACTTCCTGCAGAACAGCCTGGATGAACGGGCCATCGACATTCTGGCGCTGCAAGGTCCTGTCGCCAGCGACCTGCGCATGATCGTAGGGTCCCTGCGGATGAGCGCATCCCTGGAGCGCATGGGTGACCTGGCACGCCACATCGCGCAGCTGGCCCGGCTCCGGTACCCCTCCACCGTGATTCCCGGGTCCATGACGGAGACCTTCAACC
Organism: Arthrobacter sp. SAFR-044; assembly: GCF_059414985.1. Taxonomy (NCBI): domain Bacteria; kingdom Bacillati; phylum Actinomycetota; class Actinomycetes; order Micrococcales; family Micrococcaceae; genus Arthrobacter; species Arthrobacter sp. SAFR-044. Next base: position 23,538 of record NZ_JBPFDN010000016.1, read on the forward strand.
GCATGGCCGAACTCGACCAGGAGATCGCCGACAAGCTGACGGTCCTGCTGGAGAGCCGCGACCTTGAAGTGGCCAGGGACATCCTCAAGGCGAACACCGCCATCAACGACCTGCACTTGAGCGTCTTCAAGGCCATTGCGGCCCCCGAGTGGTCTGAGTCCCCCGCCACCACGGTGGACGTTGCCCTCGCCAGCCGCTACTTCGAGCGCTTCGCAGACCACGGCGTTTCCGTCGCCCAGAAGGTGACGTACCTGGTCACCGGCGCGTGGCAGCCCAACGCCACCGAGCACAGCTAACCCGCTTCGCCGGGATAAACCGACGGCGGCTGGTCACCTAAGGTGACCAGCCGCCGTCGTATGCGTTAACGCCTTATTTCTTGCCCTGGTTGGCTACTGCCAGGATGGCCTGTTCGGCGGCCTCGGGATCGAGGTAGGTGCCGCCGGGCTTGATCGGCTGGAAGTCTTCATCGAGGTCGTACACCAGCGGGATGCCCGTGGGGATGTTCAGGCCCGCGATAGCCTCATCGCTGATGCCGTCCAGGTGCTTGACCAGCGCGCGGAGCGAGTTGCCGTGCGCCGTGACCAGGACCGTCTTGCCAGCCTTGAGGTCTTCCTTGATGTCCGATTCCCAGTACGGCAGCAGCCGGACCAGGACGTCCTTCAGGCACTCGGTCCGCGGAAGGGCGTCACCAAGATCCGCGTAACGGGGGTCGTGGGCCTGGCTGAATTCGCTGTCGTCGTCCAGGGACGGCGGCGGGGTGTCGTAGGAGCGGCGCCATTCCATGAACTGTTCTTCGCCGTATTCGGCCAGCGTCTGGGCCTTGTCCTTGCCCTGCAGCGCACCGTAGTGGCGTTCGTTAAGGCGCCAGTCGCGCTTGACCGGGATCCAGCCGCGGTCCGCCTTGTCCAGGGCGATGTTGGCGGTGTTGATGGCCCGCTTCAGCAGGGAGGTGTAAAGAACATCCGGGAGGACGTTGTTTTCCACCAGCAGCTCGCCGCCACGCGCTGCTTCCGCGCGGCCCTGGTCGTTCAGGTCAACGTCCACCCAGCCGGTGAACAGGTTCTTGGCGTTCCATTCGCTGTGGCCGTGGCGCAGCAGAATCAGCTTGTAAGTCATGATTTTCATCCTAGCCGAGCAGTGTTGCCGCCCGCCCAGCGTTACACGGCTCCCCTCGGCGGTCGGGGCCGGGGCAGGACACCGGCGCTGAGGCAGCGATAGGGTTGGCCGGTGGTTCAAAAGGCTGAACGGGTGAACGCCCCGCAACTTTCCGGGAGGACGTCCACCGCCAGGCAGGGCCGGCCGGTGGGCAACGTGACCCGCGGCACCACCAACCCCAACCGGATGCGCCGGGTGGACCGGTGGCTGACGGGACCGCAGGCCTGGCGCCTCCGGTCGGCGACTGACCCGCTGGTGGTTGACCTGGGCTACGGCGCAACGCCCGCCACCGCCGTCGAACTCTACGAAAGGCTCGCTGCCGTCCGGCCGGACGTGCGGGTCTGCGGAATAGAAATTGAGCCAGCGCGCGTCCGGGCGGCGCTTCCCCTGCAACGTCCCGGCCTGGCGTTCCAGGTGGGCGGCTTTGAACTGCCCGTTCCCGGGCGGCCCGTCCTGGTCCGTGCCTTCAATGTCCTGCGCCAGTATGAGGAAGCCGATGTACAAGGCATCTGGCGGCTGGTGCAGGAGCGGTTGTCCCCCGATGGCTTGTTCGTGGACGGCACCTGCGACGAAATTGGACGACGCGTCACTTGGGTGGCGCTGGACCGGCACAGGCCTCTGTCCCTGGGCATCTCGATGCGTTTCGGCAGTTTCGACCTGCCATCTGATGTGGCCGAACGGCTTCCCAAGGCACTGATCCACCGGAATGTCCCCGGTGAACCGGTTCACGCCTTTATGCAGGCGATGGACAGGGCATGGATTGAGAGCGCGCCGCTTGCGTCTTTTGGCAACAGGCAGCGCTGGGTGGGTATGTGCCGGAGCCTGCGCGGCGCCGGGTGGCCGGTCCAGGACGGGCCCGCCCGATGGCGGCTGGGCGAACTGAATGTGGACTGGGACGCCGTGGCGCCCCTGGATTAGCCTCTGCTGGTGTGAATCACCAGGGGCCGTAAGGGCCCATGTTGCGGCTGCCGCCGCGGCCTGCGTCCTTTACTGCGGGACGGACATCGGCCAGGTACACGGATGCGGCGACAACCGCGGCCAGGCCGAACAGGCCAAGGGTGCCAAAGAGGCCGCCACTGGCGCCCAGCAGCGAGATGATGCCGACGGCTGCCGCACCGCCGGTGAGGGCAAGCCAGAACGTCTTGGTCCGCTTGCCGGTGGCTTCGAAGGCGTTGGGCCGGTGGCGGAGGCAGTCTACGAACGCCCACAGCTCAAGCCCCAGGGCCACCAGGCCGAGGATGAAGAACACTGCCTGCTCTATGTAACCGATAATTATTCGACCGTCCACAAGCCCAGCCTAGCCGTCCAGCGTGTCCAGCGCCTGCTTCAGGTCGGCCCAGAGGTCTTCGACGCTCTCCACCCCGACGCTCAGCCGTACCAGGTTCTCGGGGACACTGGCGGGTTCTGCTGTATGGCGGCGCCGCCGTTCAATCAGGGACTCGACACCGCCCAGGGACGTGGCCGGCAGCCAGAGATCCAGTGCCTGCACCAGTTTGTCAGCCGCGTCGGCACCGCTAAGGCCCGCCGCGGGCGCCACCTGGATGCAGATGATGGAGCCAAAGCCCTTCATTTGCGCCTTGGCACGGGTATGGCCCGGATCGTTATCGAGCCCCGGGAACCGGATGGATTCGATGGCAGGGTGCCCGGCAAGGCGTTCCGCCAGGACCATGGCCGATTCCTGGGACCGCTCCACCCGCAGCGCGAGGGTCCGCAGCCCGCGCAGTGCCAACCACGCCTCAAACGGACCGGCGATGGCGCCGTGGATGATGCGGTGGTGCAGCAGTTCGGCACGGATGTCCGGGTTGGAGGTAACCAGCGCACCGAGGACGACGTCGGAGTGCCCGGCAAGGTACTTGGTCACCGAGTGCAGGACGACGTCGGATCCCAGCAGCAGGGGCTGCTGCACCAGGGGCGTGGAGAAGGTGTTGTCCGTGACGACGATAGCTCCCACTGCGTGCGCGGCGTCCGCGACGGCGGCCATGTCCGCGATGCCCAGCATGGGGTTGGTAGGGCTCTCCAGCCACAACATGGCGGCCGCCTTCTGCGACGGGCCTTTGGGCGCAAGTGCGTCCTTGACCGCATCGGTATCGGCGATGTCCACGGTCCGGAGTTCGATGAAGCCTTTCTGCGCGAGTTCGGTGGCCATTACCAGGGAGCCGGAGTAGCTGTGGTTGGGCATGACCAGCACGCCGCCGGCGGGGATCAGGGACAGGGCCGAACTGACCGCCGCCAGTCCCGACGCGTAGAGCAGGCCAGGCAGCGCGGACCCCTCAAGCTGGCCCAGCGCTTCTTCGAACGGGTCCCAGGTGGGGTTGGAGTAGCGGCCGTAGCCCCGGTCGCCGTCACCGAGCGGGCCCGTCCCGAAGTAGGTGGAGGAAAGGATAATGGGAGGGTTGACCGGCTGGTCCCTTTCCCGTGGCGGACGCCCCGCCGCGACCACCACTGTCTCAGGTGAAAGGGATGCGGCCTGGTACTCGGAAAGACTCATGGTCAAAAGCGTACTGTTCCTGCCATTTGGGCCGAAAAGTAATGTCGCTTTGTGGACGCTGGTCCTTCCACCCGTCCTGCACAGGGGGTATTCCGAGGCCCGGAATGTCGCCCCGCCTCGGTAGGCTTGAGAAGTGAACAAACTGAAGGCCGGCGTATTCATCGCATTCGAAGGTGGCGATGGTGCCGGTAAGTCCACCCAGGCGGCCCGGCTTGCGGCGGCGCTGGAATCGCGTGGCTACACCGTGCTGCGGACCCGTGAACCCGGGGGCACTCCCGTCGGCGAAAAACTTCGCTCCCTTGTGCTGGACCACGGCAACGGGGAAATCGACGCCCACACGGAAGCCCTGATCTTTGCGGCTTCCCGCGCTGCCCACGCCACCCAGGTCATCCGCCCCGCGCTTGGCCGTGGCGACATTGTGCTGACGGACCGGTATATCGACTCCTCGGTGGCTTATCAAGGGGCCGGCCGCAACCTGGGCCAGGACGCCGTGCGTTCCGTCAACGAGTGGGCCACATCCGGCCTGCAGCCGCACCTGACCGTCCTGCTGGACGTAGATCCGGAGCTGGGGCGACGCCGCCGGACGGCGGGGCAGGCAGCAGAAGACCGCTTGGAATCCGAAGCGGACGAGTTCCATACCCGCATCCGGCACGCTTTCCTTGACCTGGCGGCACGCCGCCCCGCCTCGTACCTGGTCCTCCCGGCCCATTTGCCGGTCGATGACCTGGCCGTGCGGATCCTCGCCCGGGTCGACACCCTGCTTGATGCTCCCCTCGCAACCGTGCAGGATGCTGTGCCGCAGCCTGCAGTGCCGGGAGCTGCACCTGACGGTGGTGGCTCGTGACCGTCTGGGATGACCTCCAGGGCCAGCCCGCCGTCGTCGAACAACTGCGGCAGGCCGCCAGCGGTGAGGGCCTGACTCATGCCTGGCTTTTCACCGGGCCGCCGGGCTCCGGCCGGTCCAATGCGGCCAAGGCATTCGCGGCCGCGTTGAACTGCGACCAGGAGGACGTAGGCCTGCGTGGCTGCGGCCAGTGCCAGGCATGCCACACGATTTTGGGCGAAACCCATTCGGACGTGACGTTCGTGCGCACCGAAAAGGTCACCATCACCATCGATGAGGCGCGTGAACTCGTTGCGACGGCGGGAAACCGGCCTTCGTCGGGGCGGTGGCGCATCATCGTCGTGGAGGACGCCGACCGCATGGCCGAACGGACCACCAACGTGCTGCTCAAGGCCATCGAGGAACCGACGCCGCGCACGGTATGGATGCTGTGTGCGCCATCGCCCGCCGATGTCCTGGTCACTATCCGCTCGCGCTGCCGCAGCGTTGCCTTGCGGTTGCCGCCAGCTTCGGATGTTGCCGCCCTGCTGGTCAGGCGCGACGGCGTGGACCCTGCCCTCGCTGAGCAGGCAGCCCGTACAGCGCAAAGCCACGTGGGCATTGCCCGCCGGCTGGCGAGTGATCCCGCGGCAAGGGAACGCCGCCTGGAGACGGTCCGTTTTCCGCTTGGGCTGCGCGGCGTAACGGCCGCGGTCATGATGGCGGACAAACTGGTCAAGATCGCCACTGCAGAAGCCAACAGCTCCAATGAGGAGCGGGACGCCGCGGAGAAGGCCGCCCTCCTGGCCACGCTGGGGGCGCCCGAATCCGGAACCCTGCCCCCGGCGATGCGCAGCCAGTTGAAACAGCTCGAAGACGACCAGAAACGGCGTGCGAAGAGATCCATCACGGACTCGCTGGACCGGACACTCACCGATTTGCTGTCGTTTTACCGGGATGTCCTGGTCATCCAGTTGGGGAACGCCGTGGAACTGGTCAACGTTGAGTTGAGGAGTGAGCTGGAGGAGTTCGCCGCCCGCAGCACTCCGGAAGCCACCCTGGCCCGAATGGACGCCATCAACAAAGCCCGCGACCGCATCACCACCACCAATGTTGCCCCGCTGCTGACCATCGAGTCCATGGCGGCCAGCCTGATCCAGCCCTCCAAGGAGACCCGATGACTGCCCGCCCACTGCCCGCACGCCACAGGTCCCTGGCGGTCGCCGTCCGTGCCGCGGGGGCCATGGCCCTGGCCATGGTCCTGGCCTCGTGCAGCCTCCTGAACGGCGGCGGCAAGAACGCGCCGGAGGCTGCCACCGCCAAGGCTGATCCTTCAATTGTGGCGTCCGCTCCTGCCGGTCTGGAAAAGTTCTATTCGCAGGAAGTCGTCTGGCAGCCCTGCGAAGGGGAGTTCCAGTGCGCCAAAGTGACTGTCCCCATGGACTACGCCAATCCGGGCGGCGAGACCATCGAGCTGGCTGCGCTGCGGGCGCCAAGCACGGGCAAGAAGACCGGCAGCCTCCTGGTCAACCCCGGCGGTCCGGGCGCCTCCGGCTACGACTTCGTCAAGGACGCCGCCGGAACCCATTTTTCAGCTGCTGTCCGCGATGCCTACGACCTTGTCGGTTTCGATCCGCGCGGCGTGAAGCGCTCCGCCCCCGTCAGCTGCATGACTGATGCGGAACGGGACGCCTCCCGGGCCAAGATCTACGCTCTCGAGACCGATGCCGGGCTGCAGGCGGCACTGGCGGACAACAAGGCCATCGCCGCCCAGTGCGCGGCACAAACAGGTCCGGTCCTGGCCCATATCGACACCGTCAGCGCTGCCAAGGACCTGGACGTGCTCCGTGCCGTGGTGAACGACACCAAGCTGAACTACCTGGGGTACTCCTACGGGACGTTCCTGGGCTCCACCTACGCCTCGCTGTTCCCCGACAACGTGGGCCGCATGGTGCTTGATGGCGCCCTCGATCCGTCCATCACCAACGAAGAGCTGACCAGCGGCCAGGCCCGGGCCTTCGAAAAAGCGCTCCACACCTATGTTGCCAGCTGCCAAAAGCAGGGCAAGTGTCCGCTGAGCGGCGATGCCGACTCCGGCGTACAGCAGATCCGGGACCTGATCGATTCCATCCAGGAGACGCCCCGCACCGCCAAGGACGGCCGGCTGGTCAACGCCACCACGTTTGTCAGCGGCCTGATCACCCCGCTTTATAACGACCAAAGCTGGCCAGCCCTCACCCAGGCGCTTGAGGCCGCGATGTCCGGAGACGTAAGCCTCATGCTCCGCCTCGCCGACCTCGGCGCCGACCGCGCGTCGGACGGTTCGTACACCTCCAACTCGACCTTCGCCTTCAACGCAATCAACTGCCTTGACTACCCCATGGTTTCGGACGCCGCGGGCATGCGTGCTGAAGAGAAGCGGCTGGAACAGGATTCCCCCACCCTTGGGTACTTTTTTGCCTACGGCGGGACGACGTGCGCGGACTGGCCGTACAAGAACGTGCGTACTCCCGCGCCGGTGGAATACAGCGGGGACTCCCCCATCGTGGTCATCGGCACCACCGGCGATCCTGCCACCCCTGTTGACTGGGCCGCATCGCTGCGCAAGCAGCTGGGGAACGCCGCACTGCTGACCTGGAAGGGAGAGGGGCACACCGCCTACGGCCGGGCCAACAGCTGCCTTGAGGACTCCGTGGACAAGTACCTGGTGAGTGGAAAGCTTCCGGCCGACAACACGGTCTGCTGACGGCCTCGGCGGCGTCCGTGGAGCTCATTTTGACCGGGGCGCGGGGACTCTATTACAGTTGACTCTTGCATGAAGCGCCCGGTTCCACCGGGGATTTCATGCGGTGCTTCCTTAGCTCAGTCGGTAGAGCGTTTCACTCGTAATGAAAAGGTCATCAGTTCGATTCTGATAGGAAGCTCGGGATAAACCCCCTAGAAATCAAGGTTTCTGGGGGGTTTTTCGCTGGTTAACCGACCCTGTTGGGTTTTTGGTGCGTCACCTCACAGCTCACTTACTCAGAGTGGCAACAGGTGCTGAAGCACTCCCGTGGGCTGCCCCCGCCCCGAAAGGATCCGGCAGCATTCGATGGCATCAATTTGCAGGCTGTCATCAAAGCCGGCCGGACGGCTGAACCTGCCTCCGGCGGGGCCCGTGAGGATGAGGCAGAACGGGTCCTGATGCCGGGTTGCCCATTCCGCGATAAGGTCCTCGACGATCCGGCCGTCATGATCCCGCGTCTGGTTGAGTGGCTGGCCCGTGGCGCGGCAGATGTCTATGCGATGCATCCAGACGTCACGGGTGAATCCGACGTCGAACAAATAGCTCAGTGGCTGCCACCCGAAGTCAACGTCGGCCATCCGGCCGAGCGGCAGCACCGGAAGGGCCCTCACGGCGCCCGGCAGCCGGCGCCGCGCCCTGAGCGCAGCAGCAGACGCGTTGCGCCATCTTGCTGCGATGCCTTCAGGCTCCAGCTCTGTCCGGGCCCGGAGCTGGGCTTCGTTCAGGCCGTCAACCCAGTGATGGCCGTTGATTTGCCTGGTGAGCTTGCGTCCCTGCCAGACCTGGCGGAGGAACTCCCGGGGTGACGCTTGCGCCTCGGCCGAGGCTATGACGTGGACGGCAATGTCCCTTACCGTCCAGCGTGTGCAGTCGGTGGGTGCGCTCCAATGCTCGCGGCGGAGTTGCTCAAGGAGTATCAGGAACTGACGATTTTCTTCCGCGGCCAGCTTCATGGCTTCACTGTGGTGGATTCTGGTGATGGCCGCGGCGTCCTTCTCAGGGGGCTGTGGGCTCATCGTGGTTTCTGCTTTCTCATCGGACCGGCCCCCGCTGCCGGCGGCCGCGGGCCCAGATGACCTCAGCCACTGCGCTCAAGGCCATCGGAAAGGAAACGACGGCAGCGAGATGGCGCAGCAGACTGTCGGGGTCCACCAGCGCCGCCCAGCCCACGAGGACGCCTGGCAGCCCGACGCAGACGGTCACCCAGACAGGGTTACCCCGCGCATGTGACCATGCCGAGGCCGCGAGGGAAACGGCGGAGCCGGCGTAGACGTAAAGGCTGCCGGTCCAGGACTGCTCCATTTGCGCTGGCGTCGGCAGCCACAGGGACCAGCCCCCACGGACGATCCCGTAGCCGACCAGGACCAGCGAGGCGAGGACGAGCAGGATCCAGAGAGTGGCGCCGGTCCACCGCCGCCTTGCTTCGGAACCTGTCTCCACCAGCTGTTCTCCTCTACTGAAAACCACATTGCTTGGAAAGCGCGGCCCCGCCCCTTGTAGCCGCGGTCCCATCGGCGCGTCATCCGCCCGCGATGAACGCCTCGATCCGCGCCACGTGCGCTTCCGCCAGGCCACGGTCAGGATCAGGTTGTTCCAGGTGCACCGGCTGGCCGTGCTCGTCGGCCCATTTCCTGGCGTCCGGTCCAAGTACATCGTCGACCCAAACCACTGAGTCCCAGTCGGCGTCGTCTGCGGCGTCCATCCTGAACAGCCATCGGGCAACTGACGTCAATTTTGGTGTCGGCATGTCTGCGTCGGCCTGCCGGAACACCATGGTGACCCGCAGCGGTTCGACGTCGAGCTCCAGCTGGGCTTCCAGCCCTGCGACGCTGTCTGCCGGCCACGTGGACACCCATGCGATGCGTCCGCTGCGGGCAAGGCGCCGCACCAGGGCGCGCTTTTCGTTGGAGAGCCGGAGCAGCGGCCTGTCCCCTCCGATGCCCGGGCACACGGCAGGATTCAGGACACCATCGATGTCCAGAAGAATGATGGGCTTCACGGTCTGGTGAGAGGCGCTGCGGTCAGGGCCGGGCAGGCTGCCGAGACCGCCATCCTCTTGAACCCGGCCGCCTCCGCTAAGGCTGCTGCTGTCATGTCCCCCACTCCCCCAAGTGCCTGCGTTGCGCTGAGTCTACTGCCCGCAAGCCTGGACGCCGTGCACCCGCAGTCTTGTTACCGTGGGTCAGGACATGGTTCCGGCCCGGTCAGCCCTTTGGAAGCTCATTGAGTTTGGATCGGATGAAGTCCTGGTCCTCGCGGGAAACGGCTGCCTCGCCGTGAAGTCCCGTGGGAAGGCTCTCCCCGGTTTCCTTGGAGATCACCGCAGTGATGGTTCGCGGAAGTATCTGGCATCCCGGGTTATCGATCAGCCACTTCTGGGTTGCCGGGTCCAGGCGGCCCCAACGGTCTTTGAGGTTCATTGCTGGATGTTGCCTCCGTGCTCAGGTGATGGAACTGGGTCTGCAGCGGGCCCTTGGCCCACCCCAAACCACAAGTAAACGCGAGCCTGGACGGAAGGCACAGGGGCGAAAGTCCCTGCCGCAGCCCTTTATTACGGCCGCCACCCCGGCCCCGGGCAAGGTTCAGGAAACGGCAAGGGAGCCTTGGTATTCTCCCGGTATGACCCCCCGCTCCCAGGTTGCTGTTGCGCGCGCCGAGGCCTTCGACGCTGCATTTCCCGCAGATTGCAGCCTCCCCGCGCCTGCCACGTCCGCGTACCGGGGCAGGGTAAGCCGGATACGGGCCGCAGAACAGTCCCGGAAGAGGAACTAGCGGTGGAACCACATGTCCCCCGGCACTTGAGCCGGGACGGGAATGGCCCCGGCCGCAGGGTAGTCCTGCTGGCGGCAGTGCTGACAATGTCCGCTGCCGTGCCCGACCTGCAGCCGCGCCTGAAGCACACATCCAAGGCGCCGGAGACGCCGGCCCCAGACGATGCTGCGGCGGGTGTCAGCTCAACTGTCCTGCACTCCGGCCCTGACGGCGACGCGCCCGCCCCCAGCACGCCGGCAGCGCCCGTACCGTCACGCGCCCAGATTGTCGACACCTACGGGAAGCACCAGGCCCGGTACTGGGGCCTGGAGGCTCCCGGAGTCCTGACGCGGCTGCCCCGAGCACAAGAGGGAATCGCGCTCACTCTTGATTTCTGCGGCGGCCCCGGCGGTAGCGGCTACGATCAGGCATTGCTCGAGACGCTGCGCCAACGCCACATCCCGGCCACGCTCTTCCTGAACTCCCGGTGGATCACTGCCAACCCCGCTGCCACCCGGCAACTTGCGGCAGACCCCCTCTTCGAGGTGGCCAACCACGGGACTTCCCATAAGCCGCTGTCCACCAACGGCAACACGGCGTACGGCATTCCAGGCACCAGGAATGCAGGGGAAGTCTATGACGAGGTCATGCCGAACGACGACGCCTTGGCAAGCATCACGGGCAAGCGCCCCAAGTACTTCCGCCCGGGCACCGCCTACATGGACGACGTCGCCACGGACATCCTGGGCGCGTTGGGCGTGAAGCCGGTGGGCTTCAGCATCAATGGTGACGGCGGTGCAACCTATCCTGCCGCCGTCGTCGCCAATGAGGTGGGCAAGGCCCGGGCAGGGGACGTGGTCATCTGCCACGGCAACCACCCCAACGGTGGAACGGCCGAAGGCGTGAAACTGGCGGTGGACAAACTGCTGGCAGCGGGAATGAGCTTCGCCCGCCTGCCCTGAAACATTTGCCCTGGGGTACCTGCCCCGGCGCCACCGGTGCCGCTCCGCTGGCGGCCCGCGAACCCATCCGATACGTTGACAGGGAACCTGCCCGGTCGCATCGGGTGGACCGGGTGGACCGTCTCCTGCCGATGCTGGACGTTAGGAAACCCCATGGAACAACACGACAACCCCGCAACCGGCTGGGTTCCCGCCTGGACGGACCTACAGGAACGCAGCGTGGGCCCCATGGACGGGGGCTTCATCATCGAGGGCGGGATGGGGCAGGATACGGAAGGCAGGGAGTACCTGGCAGGCTGGCCGGGACCTGACGCTGAACAGCTTGCCGCCAAGGCGTCAGGCGAGCCCGGCGCGCGCCTCACCCTGCTTTGCTCTGACGCCGACGCCGACGCTGCCAAGGGCCTTGCACCCGGTGGCCTCGTCCCTGTGGCGGAGCGGGTACTGCTCATGGCACCGACAGGCGAGCTGAACACTGCTGTGGAGCTGCCGGAAAACGCGCAGGTGGCCCTGGCACCCATGGAAACCTTTGACGCCGTCGAAATCACTGTCTTCGACCACCCCGTCGCCAAGGGACGCATCCAGGTGCGGGACGATTTCGCCGCGGTGGCCATCACCGAACTCCCCGAGGGGCCGGAGAAGGAGACCTTCGAACGGGGTCTGTTCGCGGCAATGGCGGAAGAGGCGTTCCTCCACGGCGCCGAGTACCTACACATGGTGGTTGAGATGGAGGCCGCGGCCCCCTACGAGGCATCCGGTTGGGCCGCGGCGGGCCGTCTCGTGAGTTTCGAAAGGAGCTGACGACGGCGGCCCAGCCCACCACGGGTGGGTTGCTAATCCGGCCGACCGACTACCACCTGGGACGGACTGTGGGTGACATAGCCGTTAGCCCAGGAAAACAGCGCCCTGACTTTCTGCTGGAATCCGGGCAGCAGGGCCAGGTGGACCGCCAGCCATGACACGAAGGCCAGGGGGCCCTGCAGTTGCAGGCGCTTCCGGCCCAGTTCCGCGACCGCTGCGCCCCGTCCCACCATGGCCATGTACCCCTTGTCCCAGTACCGGAAGGGCTCGCGCACACCGCCGGTAAGGTCGGCGTAGATGTTGCGGGCCGCCCACTTACCCGACTGCTGGGCTACCGACCCAAGCTGCGGCAGCTTGTTCCCGGCGGCGTCGGTGATGTTGGCGGAGTCGCCCAGCACGTAGACCCCTTCAAAGTCGGGCGCTGTCAGATCGGGCTGGACGTCCACGCGGCCGCCCTTGCCCTGCTTCAGGCCGGACTCGGTGATGATCCGCCCTGCCTGCAGGCCGCCGGCCCACACGACAACCCGGCCGGAGATGACCGTCCCGTCTTTGAGGGTCACCCCGTCCGGCCGGACTTCGGCCACGGCCTGGCCCATGTGCAGCTGCACCCCCAGTTTTGTCAGGCGGTCCCGCGCGTACGCCTGCGACTTTTCCGAAAAAGCGGCAAGTACGTTTGGAACCATATCCACCAGGTGCACGTGGCACCGGGCGGCCAGCTCCGGCGTGAAGTACTTGGGCACGAGGTACTTGACGTTTTCGGCCAGCGCGCCGGCAGTCTCGACGCCGGTGGGACCACCGCCAACCACTATCACGTCGGCGTCTGCGCCGGGCTCCCGGTCAGCCTCGTCCAGGATGGCAGTGATGGCCGCGCTGAGCCGCGTTGCATCCGCCACGGAGTACAGCGGGTAGGCATGCTCATCTGCGCCGGGGGTGTTGAAGAAGTTCGGCACCGCCCCCGTGGCGATGACCAGGGCCTGCGCGCGGTAGGCGGACCCGTCCGCGGTGGTAACGGTGCGGTTGGCCGCATCGATCGCGGTCACCTCCGCCGTCAGGACCCGGACGCTGTTGATCCCGCGGAACTCCGATCTGAGCGGCCGCGTGACCGTGGAGACGCCGATCTGGGATGCAGCCACCTGGTAAAGGAGCGGCTGGAACTGTTGATAGTTGTTGGCGTCAAGCAGCAGAACCCGGACACCCTTCCGGCCCAACTCCTCAGCCGCCGTTTTCCCGGCAAAACCGCCGCCCACCACGATGACTTGGTATGAATCCTCCATTCGTGCAACTTACCCCTCCGGGCCGATGAGTAACAGGGTGCCTTTGCCGGTTCCGCCACCGCACTCCGTGGCCCGGCTCCTGGACCGCAAATCCGCAGGGCAGACCTGCCACGGCACCTAAGATTGCGGCATGGAAGACGAAACCCTCGCGGACATTGCCAACAGGCTGTACGCGGGGCCGTTGGAGGCCTTCGTTGCCGCCCGGGCCGCCGCGGCCAAGGAGAGTGCCGGCCGGGACAAGGACCTGGCGGCAGCGGTCCGGGGCCTGCCAAAGCCTTCCGTCGCAGCGTGGGCGCTCAACATGCTTGCCCGGCACCGGCCGGACGTGTTGGCCCGGTTGGGAGAACTTGGGGCACGGATGCGGGCAGCCCAGGACTCGCTGGACGCGAGCGCCCTGCGGGAGCTGGGCCGCGAGCGGCGGACCATGCTCGCAGACGCCGTCGAGGCTGCCCGCTCTGTTGCCCGGGAGCAGGGCCGCGCCATCAGCGACGCCATGGCATCCGACGTCGAGGAAACCCTCCGGGCGCTGACGGCTGACCAGGGCGCGGCCAGCGCCGTTGCCAGTGGCCGGCTCCTGAAAGTCCTGTCCGCAGACGGCGTCAACGACGTCGACCTGGACGGCGCGGTGGCACTTCCCGGGTTGCTCCCGGCTGCGCCCTCCGAGCCCCCCGCCGGGCCTCGCCCGGCCGCGCGGCGGGTGACAGCACCGAAGGCAGCGGCGCCCAAGGCCGCCGTGCCGGAGACACGGACGACGCCGGCGGAGCGCCCCCAGCCAACGCCTGCCAGACCCCGGCTCGAGGCAGTCCGGCAGGCTCCCCGGCGGGCCTCGCCGCCTGCGTTGGAACGGGCCAAGGCCGTCCTCGCGGAGGCCCGGGAGGCTGAAGAGACAGCCTCGCAACTGGCCCGCGAGATGCAGGAGCAGGAAGATCAGGCGCGCGTGGAAATCGCGGAACTGCAACAGGAAACCGCTGAACTTAGGAGCCGGCTCAAAACCGCAGAAGAGAACCTGGATCGCTCCCGGAAGCGGCTTGCCGCCACCACGGCAGAAGCGAAACAGGCCGCGCGGGCGGCAGGCAAGGCCAGCCGCACGGCCATGCTGGCACAGGAACGCGTCCTCCGGCTGGGCAGCACCTGACGGGAAGCGGCATACGTCCACGGGCGAAGCAGCGCCTCTCGCCCCGGGCGCAGGCGGGACCTACTCTGGAGCTATGGATGCCGCAGCAGCTCATGCCTTTGCGATTCCGCCGGTGTCAGTCCACCGCCCCACCACGGCCGGGGAAGACACCATCACCCTGGCCGCCGGCGTGTGGCTCCTCATAGGGACCTACGTGGACGGTTGGGCCCACAACAACCTCCGCGGCCTCGAGACGTTCTTCACTCCGTGGCATGCGGTCCTCTATTCAGGCTTCGCTGCCTGTGCCGTCTGGATCGCTGCCCTGACCTGGCGCCGGCACGCGCCCGGCGTGCTGTGGCGGGACGCCGTCCCCGCAGGCTATGGGGCCGCTGCGTCCGGCGTCGTGCTGTTCCTCGCTTCCGGGGCCGGAGACTTAGCCTGGCATTCCGTGTTCGGGATCGAGCAGAACATCAACGCGCTGTTCAGCCCGACCCATCTGGGCCTGGCCACCGGCGGCTTCCTCATCCTGGGCGCGCCGCTCTCCGCCGCGTGGCAGGCACCGGTGCGGCCGTGGACGCGGCTGGTACCGGCGGTCGCCAGTGCGATGCTCGCCGGCATGGTTGCAGCGTTCATCCTGCAGGAGTTCGCGGTCTTCGCCCGGCATGGGCTCATCCAGACGTACACAACCGCTGCCGGTGCGCAGCCTGCCGTGACTGTTCCAACGTCCTCAAGCGTCATGGTGTCCCTGGCATCGTTTCTCGTCTCGACGGTGGTGGTCTTTGTTCCTGTCTTCTTGCTGGCGCTGCGATGGCGCCTGCACCCTGCGGTTCCCGCGGCCATGGCACTGGTCCCGTCCGCGGGCCTGCAGGTCATGGTGGCCCTGCGGGATGCCTGGCTGCTGCCGGCGGCCCTGGCTGGTTCCATCCTCGTCGGCGCGGTGTGGGCAGTGGTCCGGCCACAGCCTGGCCATCCCGCACGGCTCATGACCGCGGCAGGCCTCGTCCCCGTCGTGTTTTGGGGTCCTTATTTCGCAGGCGTGGCGATCCACGACGGCGCGCTTAGTTTCTCCCCTGAAGTCTGGAGCGGAATCCTTGTATGGACCGGGCTTGGGATGCTCGCGCTCGCCTCGCTCACGGTGAAGGTGCGGGAAGCGGCCACCGCCACGGGTTGACAGGGCACGTGACTGGTTGGACACACCCGGGAATCCGGCTTCCTTCCTGGTCACGGCGCAGCGTTTACTCACTAAGGGGTGCTGCCCACCTCACGCTGGTGCCCTGCCCGGGCGTGCTGTCGACGTTGCAGGACCCGCCAAGGCGGGCCGCACGGTTCTTCATGTTCTCCAGGCCGCTTACCCGTTGTGGATCTTTGAAACCGCACCCGTGGTCGCGGACCGTGAGGACCACCTCGCCGTCCTGCGCGGTAAGTACAACCTGGATATCCTCCGAACCCGAATGCCTGACAGCGTTGCTGACGCTTTCCGACAGCACCGGCAACAGCTGTTCGGCCACCTCGTCGCCCACAACGTCGTCAACGGGACCCGAAAGCTGGATCCGGGGTTGGAATCCGGCTGCGTTGGCCGCTTCCTGGACAGCGCGCAAGACTCGGCCGCTTAGGATCTCCTGGTCGAGTTGCCGGGCTTGCAGGGAGTAAATGGTGTCGCGGAGCTGGTGGATACAACCGTCCAGCTCGCCGGTGATTTTGACGATGCGGCGTTCATGGGCGACAGGATCGGACGTGTAGCGCCGCAAGCCCTGGATGCTGAGTCCTGCCGCGAAAAGCCGCTGGATCACCAGGTCGTGCAAGTCCCTGGCAATGCGTTCCCTGTCAATGAACAGCGCGTGCTCTTCCCTCAGTTGGTTGGCCCTCAGCAAATCAAGCGTCAAGCCAACCCGCGAAGCAAACACCGCACTCTGCTCGACGTCCACGTCCATATAGGGCGTTGCACCGGTCGGCCGTGCCAGGATCAGCACGCTCTCGCGCTGGCCATCACAGTCGCTTCCCAAAGCGGCCACCAGGACAGGCCCGAGCTTCCCGGCCGACGACGCGTCGAACACCTGGAGCGGGTCCGACGACGCTGCTGACCCGCCACTCGCACGTACTTGGGCCAATACAGGGCCAGCGGGCAGTTCCTGCCCTGCGGGCATCGCTTGAACCCCCAGCGACGCCCGGCACCGTACATTTCCATCCACGGATACCGATGCGATCAGTGACAAGGCCGAGGCGGAGGCATGCAATGCCCGTTCCGCGATCATGTCGAGGTTTTCAATATCGGATCCCGGCCTGGCCTTCAGCCGGTCGCTGACTTCCATTCCCGCTTCCAGCCACCGCTGGCGGCTGTTGCTGTTCTCATACAGCCTTGCGTTCTGGATGGCTACGCCGGCGGCAGCGGCCAGGGCAACGGCAAGGTCCTCGTCCTCGGCCGTGAAATCCTGGCCGTCGATCCTTTCTGTCAGGTACAGGTTTCCGAGCACCTCGTCCCGTACCCGGACCGGAACGCCCAGGAAAGTCCTCGTCGGCGGACGGTTGGCCGGGAAGCCGGCGGCGAAAGGATGCTCTCCCGGATCCTGCAGTCGCACCGGTTTGGGTTCTCGAGTCAGATCCCCCAGTACACCGTGGCCAGTGGGAAGATCACCGATGACACGCGCACCATCCTCATCGATGCCGACCGTGATGAAATGGCTGAGCTCCTGATCATTTCCGATGACGCCCAGGGCGCCGTAACGCGCACCCACCAACTCGCAGGCGGCCTGCACTACCCGGTCAAGCACAGCCTCAAGGCTCAAGTCCTCTGTGAGGGACACCACCGCTCCAAGCAGGCCTTCCACCTGCTCCTGGGTCCGGACCAGCTCGTCCGCCCCGTCCACAAATTCACGCAGCAGATCGCGGGTCCGCTGCCTAATTGGTTCACGCCACATGAGATAACACTCCAGTCATTGACCAGCATCATCCACGGCGGCCTGCCTCACCCCGGATCCTACGCATGCCTGACAGCCCCCAGCGTCTCCCACCAACCATGCTATCCATCCAACGCTTGGATAAAACAGCCCTCAACGCCGAAGTACGTCACAGTTGTTCCCAAAGACACCGGACTGAAACCCTTGGCGTCGTCCGGCTGCAGCGGGTAGTTTGATGACGCGGCTATGCAGCCAGCCCGCCGGACACCACGAGAAGGCACCAGTTCCTTGGAAACGACCCACAGACTGCGCCCCCACCCTCCCACCGCCGGACCCCAGCGCACCTTCCACGCCTTCAACAGTTGGGCCGGCGTGCCGTCGTCGGACCTTCTTTGCCTCAAGAGCACCCTGCTACAGCACGAGGCGGAAGCGGACCCGGCACCGGCAAGGGCGCTGCTGGCCCAGGTCGACCGGGAACTCGCCCGCCGCATGGCAAACGCTCGCCCGGATCCCCTACTCGGCCAACGGCCAGAGCCGCGGCGAGGCGAAAGTCTCTCTGAACCAGCCGCGTGAAACCTCGGCTGTATGCCCCCAAACAGCTTCATCCGGTACCAATCCCGCGGCGGAGGCGGTGGATCCTCGACTTGGGCTTACATCCCACAACAACAACACGCGGAGCCGGTTCCAAAGAATGTCAGACCCCGGTTGCAGACTGGATCCATGGAAAACCAAGCAGTACAGGAATTTCACGTTACCTACTTCGACGCCGACTGTGGCCGGGCACGGTCCGAGGTCTTTGACACGCTCGAAGAAGCCGAGCGCTTCGCCTGCCGCCACTGCCATGGCGAGGACAGCTGGGCCATGGTGGACGCCGTCACCGTGAAGCACGTCCAGATCGCTGCCTGACCGGCCCACGTCCGGCGGGCACGGCATGGGCGACATTAAATGCCTCAGCCCGTGCTGCCTGGCAATTGCCTGCAACACGGGCTGAGGTTGGCTTGGCAGTGTGCACCGGCCGCTTGGACCGATGCCGCTCCCGGGGATTAGGCGAAGTCGGACACCGCCGGGTCGGCTCCGATGCGGCCTTCGCCGCCGGCGGTCCGGTCCAGGTCGTTGATGGCTTCGACATCCTCTGCATCCAGGGAGACCTCCAGTGCTGCGAAGTTCTCCTTGATCCGTGACTCAGTCACCGACTTGGGGATGACCACGTTGCCGATCGCCAGGTGCCAGGCGATAACCACCTGGGCCGGGGTGGCCTGGTGCTTGGCAGCGATGGAGGCGACCGCCGGGTCCTGCAGCAGTTCCCCGCCCTGGCCCAGCGGGGACCATGCCTGGGTCAGGATGCCTTTGGAGGTGCCGAACTCACGCAATTGGCGCTGGCTGAAGTATGGGTGCAGTTCGATCTGGTGGATGGCCGGAACCACACCCGTTTCGTCAATGAGCCGCTGCAGGCCCTCAACGGTGAAGTTGGAGACGCCGATGGACTTCACCCGGCCGCGCTTCTGGAGTTCAATCAGGGCCTTCCAGGTGTCAACGTACTTGTCCTGCTTGGGCTGCATCCAGTGGATCAGGTACAGGTCGAGGGTTTCCAGGCCGAGCCGGTCCATGGACTCCTCGAAGGCGGCGAGGGTGGACTCGTAGCCTTGGTCCGCGTTCCACAGCTTGGTGGTGATGAAGATTTCTTCCGGAGACAGGCCGGAGCTGGCAATGGCACGGCCCACGCCGGCCTCGTTGCCGTAGATCTTTGCCGTGTCGATGTGCCGGAAGCCGGCCTCGAACGCCTGGCGCACGACCTTTTCAGCCACGTCGTCCTCAACCTGCCACACACCGTAGCCGAGCTGGGGGATCGTGTTTCCGTCGTTGAAAGTCAAGGTAGGTGAAAGAGTCATGGTTTCATCCTGCCAAAGCTGCCCGCCCCGGCGCTCCGGATTCCGGCCCTGTCAGCCACACGCTTAACTGAAAAGTAGGCTTCCAATTCGGGAATATTCCAGCGGCGCCCGCGCAGCTATTCCGCGTGAAGCTGCCTCTCGGCGTCGTCCACCTGCTGGAAGACGGCTTCAGCGCGGCGGTGCACGGACGCTGCACCCACCGGCACCGGACCTACGGCGAGCCGCAGCATTGCTGCGGCTTCGGCCGTGGTTGCCAGTGAATTTCCGGCCTTGGACAGGGATCTGTGGACGTCCGCCAGGGCCGCCGGTATGTCCAGCCCGTCGCTGGGAACGCGCCGCTGCGCCTCCATGCATACCGCACGGACGCGCGGCAGCAGGGCAGCAAGCTGGTTGGCGATGTCCACCAGCTCGCCGTACAGCTGGTCATCCTCCACGCCCTCGAGCACTTGGTGGAAGCGGTCAAGTCCCCGGTGGAAGCGGTCGTGCGCTCGGCGCCACAACCCTTTACCCAATTCCACGTCGTCCTTGCGCCCCTGCCTGGCGGCGCTGAAAAATCCCAAGCGGAGCCTACAGGTACTGGCCCGGGCCGTGGTCCGGGTCCTCACGCTGGCCGGGCCGGGCCGGCTGACCCTGCCGGGCGCCGGCCGGGGCACGCTGGGGCTCGCCGTTTTCACCGATGACGACGCCGGGCGCAATCATGGTGCCCGGCGGCAGCTGGCGCAACTGAAGCTGTGCCGCTGCATGTTCCCGGGCTGCGTTCTGGGCGGCGATGGCCGTCTGGATCCCGTGGAACAGGCCCTCAAGCCACCCCACCAGCTGGGCCTGGGCGATCCGAAGCTCGGCGTCGGAGGGAGTTGCCTCGTCGGAGAAAGGCAGGCTGATCCTGTCCAGCTCCGCCACCAGCTCCGGCGCCAGCCCGTCCTCGAGCTCCTTGATGGAGCGTTCGTGGATGGCCGCGAGCCGCCCCCTCGCGGCGTCGTCCAGCGGCGCGGACTTCACCTCTTCGAGGAGCTGCCGGATCATGGTGCCGATCCGCATCACCTTGGCAGGCTCGTCCACCAGGTCCTGAAGGCTGCTGCCCCGGGGCCTGCCGTCCCCGTCGGACGGAGCCGGGACGGGCGCCTCGCTGTCATCAACGGGAGTGCCTTCTACCGGGAGATCCTCAGCTGCCTGAGTGTCGTTGGGATCGCTCATGCGTTCATACTCTCATGGCCCATCCGCCCAGGGCCCACCGGGGGAACCCTGTGGCAGGCTTGTCCGCTGCGAGCTCAATCAGCAGCACCGGCCCTGCGGGTTGGTGTCCTGGCGGTCCGTCCGGTCCCGCCAGAACTCACGCTCCGTCAGGGGTGCTTCCTGGTGTCCTGCCGCCCGGTGATGTTCCAGGTACTTGGCGTAGGCGTCGGCGCCCATGACGCCGCCCAGGTAGCGGGCGAACCCGCGGAACCCGTTGGCGACCAGGGCGATACCGGTGCTCATCAGTGCCCTGCCCGTTCAAGGCGGGCCTCGGCGGGCACTTTCTCCCACTCGGCAGCCAGCTCCCGTTCGGCGGTTGTCTGGACGAGCCCGGCGGGGGCAAAGACGCGCGACGGGACTGCCGGGTCCTCGTTGTCGGTGGTGGCCACTCCTTCGGAGCGGTCACGGAACGCCTTGACCGTGGCGAGCACCGCCGTCGCAATCACGATGATGCTGAGCACCACGAAGATCACGGACAGCCAGCCTTGGATGGCGGTGTTGCGGACCACGGCTTCCATCGCAGCGACCGATTTCGCGGTGCCGAACTCCTTCTTGCCGTCGGCCAGGGCCTTGCTGAAGGCAGCGTTGTTGGCGAAGTAGCCCACGGCAGGAGTGGAGGAGAAGATCTTCTGGTAGCTCGCCGTGATGGTGACCACCGCAGCGAACGCCAGCGGCAGGGCGACGATCCAGAGGTACTTGAAGGTGCCGCGCTTGGCGACGATGGCCAGGACCACGGCCAGCGCGATGGCGGCGAGCAGCTGGTTGGCGATGCCGAACAGCGGGAACAGGGTGTTGATGCCGCCCAGCGGATCGGTGACGCCCATCAGCAGCACCGCGCCCCAGGCTGCCACCATGATGGCGGTGCAGAGCCAGGCACCGGGCCGCCAGGAGGCTTCCTTGAACTTGGGAACGAAGTTGCCGATGGAGTCCTGCAGCATGAAGCGGGCAACGCGCGTGCCGGCGTCCACAGCGGTGAGGATGAAGAGCGCCTCGAACATGATGGCGAAGTGGTACCAGAAGCCCATGAGGGCGGTGCCGCCGACGAACTGGTGCATGATGTGCGCCAGGCCCACGGCCAGCGTGGGGGCGCCGCCGGTCCGGGACACGATGCTTTGCTCGCCCACGTTCCGGGCCGTCTCGGACAGCAGGTCCGGGCTGATGTTCACCCCGGCCAGGCCCAGGCTGTTGACCCAGGTGGCTGCCGTTTCCACGGTTCCGCCGGTGAGGGCTGCGGGGGCGTTCATGGCGAAGTACAAGCCGCGGTCGATCGAGATGGCTGCCACCAGGGCCATGATGGCCACGAAGGATTCCATCAGCATGCCGCCGTAGCCGATGTAGCGGGTCTGCCGTTCCTTCTCCACCAGTTTGGGGGTGGTGCCGGACGAGATGAGGGCGTGGAAACCGGACAGGGCGCCGCAGGCGATGGTGACGAACAGGAAGGGGAACAGGGCCCCGGAGAACACGGGTCCGTTTTCCCGGCTGGCGAATTCGCTGAACGCGGGAACGGTGACTTCGGGACGGACCACGATGATGGCCAGCGCGAGCATCACGATCACGCCGATCTTCATGAAGGTGGAGAGGTAGTCGCGCGGGGCCAGGAGCAGCCACACCGGCAGGATCGCCGCGATGAAGCCGTAAATGATGAGGCCCCAGGCGATGGTCACCTTGTCCAGGTGGAACACGGTTGCACCCCACTGGGTCTGCGCCACCAGGCCGCCGCCGATGATGGCTGCCATCAGCAGGACGAAGCCGATGATGGAGACTTCCATGACCTTGCCGGGCCGGAGGTAGCGGAGGTAGACGCCCATGAAGAGGGCGATGGGGATGGTCATGCCCACGGAAAACACACCCCATGGGCTTTCACCCAGGGCGTTGACGACGACGAGCGCCAGGATGGCCACGATGATCACCATGATGAGCAGGGTGGCAACCAGGGCGGCGGTGCCGCCGATGACGCCGAGTTCCTCGCGGGCCATCTGGCCAAGGGAGCGGCCGCCGCGGCGCATGGAGAAGAACATCACCAGGTAGTCCTGGACGGCGCCGGCGAGGACCACGCCGACGATGATCCAGATGGTGCCGGGAAGGTAGCCCATCTGGGCCGCGATGACCGGGCCCACCAGCGGGCCGGCGCCGGCAATAGCGGCGAAGTGGTGGCCGAACAGCACGTTGCGGTCCGTGCGGACGTAGTCCTTGCCGTCCGCCTTGTATTCGGCGGGGGTGGCACGGCGGTCGTCAGGCTTGGTGATGTAGCGTTCGATCACCTTGGAGTAGAAGCGGTAACCGATAAGGTACGTGCACACGGAGGCGAAAACAAACCAGATGGCGTTGACGGTCTCACCCCGCACGATGGCCAGCATGAACCAGGCGACGCCGCCCAGCAGCGCAATCGCCGCCCAGAGCGCGATCTTCGCCGGGGTCCATTTCCGGTCTTCGGCTTCGAGCCGGGCCTCGTCCACGGCGGGCGGGGGAAGACTCGGGTCCGTGGCCAGTCCGCCCTCCGCCCGGGATCCGTTCTTCCGTTGGTCAGGCACTCCGGCCATGTCTCCTCCTTGAGAGATTTCCCACTTTTCCTACTGGGCACCCTACCAACGCCCGTCGCCGCTTCAGCGGCCGACGGCGGCGCGGCGCCGGGCCGTGCGGTGAGCGGCAGCGACGCGGCGACGAATGAGGGGGGAACGGATAGTGGACCCGCTGCGGACCCTATACGCTCACCGGCGGCCGTGCCCGCTCACCGGTGGCTGTCCGCGTTGAGCGAGGCGTCTTCCGTGGCCCCGTTGGACGCCTTCCGGGCAGGACCTGTGGCGGAGGCCTGTGCTTGCTGGACCATCCTGGCCTCGCAGAGGTCCAGCCAGCGGACTTCGGCTTCGGTCTGGAAGATCAAGGAGTCGAGCACCAACAGCCAGGCGGTATCCGTGGCCCGCTGGTTCGCGGCCGTGTCGCGCCGGGCCTTGGTGTAGTCCTGCAGGGCCCTGATGGACGCGACGCGCTGGGCCTGGATGATGGCCTGGACATCCACCCCCGGCAGGGTGACGGCGAGCGCGAGCTTGATGGCGAGCTCGTTGCGGGGCGGGTTGTTTCGCTCCACCGGGGCAGCGAACCAGCTCCGCACCTCCGCCTTGCCGGCAGGAGTGATGCTGTACACCACGTGGCCCTCGCCGTCGTCGCCTTCCTTGGCCACCAAATCATCGCGTTCCAGCCGGTCCAGCGTGGTGTAAACCTGCCCGATGTTCAGGGGCCAAGTGGCTCCGGTGCGGTTCTCGAACTCGACCCGCAGCTGGTACCCATAGCGGGGTTGGTCCTGCAGCAGGGCGAGGAGGCTGTGACGAATCGACATATGGCTCCCCCGGGCTTAGTCATTTACCGGTATGCACAGGCCCCCAAGACCCGTGCATACCGCGTATACGAAGCCTAAACCGGAAGCATCCCGAAGCGCAATACCGGGTATGTATGGTGGGGCTCCTACATCACCAGGAGGACCTTGCCGACGTGATCGCCGCTGTCGAAATACCGGTGGGCGTCACCCACCTGGTCAAGGGGGAACGTCTTGGCAACGAGCGGTCGTATCCTGCCGTCAGCCACCAGCGGCCACACGGCGTCCCGGACGGCGGTCATGATGGCACCTTTTTCCGCCACCGGCCTGGGCCGCAGGGCGGTGGCCACCACGGCCGCCCGCTTCTTTAGCAGCAGCCCCAGGTCCAGTTCACCCTTGGTTCCGCCCTGCAGGCCGATCACCACCAGGCGCCCGTAGTCGGCCAGGGCGTCCACGTTCTGGGGGAGGTACTTGGCCCCCACCACGTCGAGGATGACGTCCGCCCCCTTGCCGCCATTCTGCCGCCGAAGGCTCTCCGGAAAGTCTTCCTCTTTGTAATTGATGGCGATATCCGCCCCGAGGAAGGCTTTGGCGGTGCTGACCTTTTCCTCAGTCCCGGCCGTGGTGGCAACTTTGGCGCCGAACGCCTTGGCCAATTGGATGGCCATGGTGCCGATCCCGCCGGTGGCGCCGTGAATGAGGACCGTTTCGCCCGGCTGCAGCTGCGCCGTCATGATGAGGTTGGAGTAGACCGTTGCGGCCACCTCCGGCAGCGACGCGGCGGTGACCAGGTCAACGCCGTCGGGGACGCGCAGCACCTGCTCAGCCGGGACCGCCACCTGCTGGGCATAGCCGCCGCCTGCGAGCAGGGCCACTACCTTGTCCCCCAACGAGAACGGCTTGCTCACGCCGGGCCCGAAGCCGGCAATCCGGCCTGACACTTCCAGTCCCGGAACCTCGGAGGCGCCGGGCGGCGGCGGGTAGAACCCCCGGCGCTGCTGGACATCGGCCCGGTTCAGCCCCGCAGCCACCACATCGATCAGCACTTCGCCCTGGCCGGGCACCGGGGCGTCCACGTCCCGCACTTCCAGCACTTCCGGGCCGCCCGGTTCCGATATATAGACGGCTTTCATGGACCTCTCCCGTTCCTGACTTAAATCCTGACTGCATCCAGTGTGCACCGGGCGCTTCCCCGGGCCTGTTTTGTTGCAGGCAAGTGCCTATGAAACACTACTAGCTGAGGAAGGTTGTCCGAGCGGCCGAAGGAGCTGGTCTTGAAAACCAGTGTGCGGTAACCCCGTACCAAGAGTTCGAATCTCTTACCTTCCGCAAGGGAACCCCTGGCAGCCGGCACCGGCCGCCAGGGGTTTTTTGTTTTAACGCCCCCACGCCCTGCCGTGTTGCGCGGACGTAAATTCTTTGGAGTAACCCCTCGCCAAACCCTGGCCCCAAAGCTACCCGCGGGTAATGTTTGTGACTGCCGGCACATTTGCGTTTTAGCCGGCAGCATCACTCCCGCCAACAGCACTTCCGGCCCGGGCTAGGGAAGCCTGGGCCGCAGTGCGGGCCGCTCCGCTGGGGAACGTCCCGCCGAATGCACGCTCCAGCAACTTTGCGTTCATTCAGTGCTGTTGTCATATGCCTGACACCCACTTGACCAGGAGCAGGATCCGGGCTGGGTCCGGATCCTGCTCCTGGCGCACTCCACCGGGCCACCCACCCGGGACACCTCGATGAAAGTAAGAGCGGATGCATCTGAATAAATGGAAGTCGACGCTGGGCACAGCGTTGTCCGCGGGGCTCATCGCAGCTCCGCTGGCAGCTGTGCCCGCGGTAGCGGACAGCACAGCCGCGGAGGTCTCAACCGCGGCAGGCACCTCCCCCGTTGTAATCAACGAGGCCTACCTGAGCGGCGGCAGCAGCGGCGCCGCCTACAAGAACAAATTCGTGGAGCTGTACAACACTTCGGATGCCCCGGTATCCCTGGACGGCTGGTCCGTTCAGTACCGCTCAGCCACCGGCACGGGTGCGCCCTCCGGCGTCGCGCCGCTGTCCGGTTCCATCCCGGCCAAGGGCTACTACCTGGTGCAGGGCAGCAGCAACGGAACCAATGGCGCCGACCTCCCCAAGCCTGACCTTGCCACCACCCTGAACCCGAGCGGCACAACGGGAACCATCGTGCTCGCCAAGCAGCCCACCGCCGTCGCGCTTTCCACCGGTTCCGTAGTGGAAACCGCCGGCGTGGCGGACCTCCTGGGTTACGGCACGTCCAACACCTTTGAAACCCAGGCTGCCGCGGCACCTGCCGGAAACACCGATGTGAAGAGCCTCAACCGGGCCGCCGGGACGGACAGCAACAACAACGCCGCAGACTTCACGCTCCTTGGCGCCATCACGCCAACCCCGTCAGGCGGCACAGCTCCGGCTCCCGACCCCACACCATCGCCGGATCCCGTTGCCCGGACCATCGCGGAGATCCAGGGCACCGGGACGGCAAGCCCGCTGGCCGGAGCCACCGTCACCACCAAGGGCAAAGTCACCGCAGCCTTCCCCACGGGTGGACTCAACGGCTACTACCTCCAGACCGCGGGCTCCGGCGGCGACCTGACGGCCACCAACCACGCCGCATCCGACGGCCTCTTCGTCTACTCCCCCGCCACCGTTGCTTCGGTGCAGGCCGGCGACTACGTGCAGGTCACCGGCACCGTGGCCGAGTACTACGGCATGACACAACTCAACGTCACGGCGGCGGAGGGCCTCACCAAGCCCACCGAGGCCGCCCCCGAGGTCAAGCCCACCATCTTCACCCTCCCCGCCACGGAAACCTTCCGCGAATCGCTGGAAGGCATGCTGCTGGCACCCCAGGGCCCCATGACGGTGAGCGACAACTACAGCCTGAACCAGTTTGGGGAGATTGGCCTTGCCGGCGGGACCACTCCCCTGGTCCAGCCCACCGCTGTGGCACCGTTCGGCTCCGCCGAATACACCGCCGCCGTGGCTGACAACGCTGCCCGCGGCATCAAGCTCGACGACGGGTCCAGCACCAACTTCCTGAAGGACGCCGCCACCAAGGCCGAGATCCTGCCGTACCTCACCACAACGGACCACGTCCGCGTCGGCTCGCCCGCTACGTTCACCACCAACGTGGTGCTCGGCTATGCCAACAACTCCTGGAAGCTGCAGCCGCTGACCCACCTGACCGACGCCAACAAGGCCACGGTGCAGCCGGCCAGTTTCGGCGCCACCCGCACGGAGGCTCCGTCCGGCACCCGTGGGCGGCAACGTCAAGATCGCCTCCTTCAACGTCCTGAACTACTTCCCCACCACCGGGGACACCCTGTCGGGCTGCACGTTCTACGAGGACCGGGACGGCAACCCGATCACGGTCCGCGGCGGCTGTGACGCCCGCGGGGCTGCCAACGCCGAGAACTTCCAGCGCCAGCAGGACAAGATCGTCTCCGCCATCACCAGGTCCGGCGCCGACGTCGTGACCCTGATGGAAGTCGAGAACTCCGCGCAGTTCGGCAAGAACCGGGACGCTGCCCTGGCCAGGCTGGTGGAAGCCCTCAACATCCCCAGCCCTGGTATCTGGGACTACGTCCGCTCCCCCGCCAACGCTCCGCCGCTGGCTGACGAGGACATGATCCGCACCGCGTTCATTTTCAAGAAGGCCGTGGCCGAACCCGTAGGTGAATCCGTCATCCACAACGACACCGTTGCCTTTGCGAGCGCCCGCAAGCCGTTGGCCCAGGTCTTCAAGCCTGTGGGCGGCGGAGCCGGCACGGAATTCATCGCCATCGCCAACCACTTCAAGTCCAAGGGCTCGGCTGCTACCCCGGACGACACCGACAAGGGCCAGGGCGCCTCGAACCTTGCCCGCACTGCGCAGGCGCAGTCCCTGCTTGCCTTCTCCGACGAACTGCAGAAGTCCAAGGGCACCGACAAGGTGTTCCTGGCCGGCGACTTCAACTCCTACGGCAAAGAAGACCCGATCAACGTCCTGACCGCCGCGGGCTATGTCAACCAGGACGACAAGGCCCGCAACGCCGACGGCTCAGCCAAGCACTCCTACCTGTTCGGCGGCCTGGTGGGGTCCCTGGACCACATTCTTGCCTCTCCGGCAGCCAATGCCGTGGTCACCGGGGCCGACATCTGGAACATCAACTCCGTGGAATCCGTGGCGCTGGAATACAGCCGCTACAACAGCAACATCACCAACTACTACGCCCCGGACCAGTTCCGTGCCAGCGACCACGACCCCGTGGTGGTCGGCCTGGACCTGGCGTCCACACCTGCGACCGTTGACCTCAACCTCCTGAACATCAACGACTTCCACGGCAGGATCGACACCAACACGGTCCAGTTCGCCGGCACCATCGAGAAGTTGCGGGCCGCGGCCGCCCCCGGCGCCACCGCGTTCCTGTCCGCCGGTGACAACATCGGCGCTTCCCTGTTCGCCTCGGCAGTTGCCAAGGACCAGCCCACCATCGATGTACTCAATGCACTGGAACTGAAGGCGTCTGCCGTGGGCAACCACGAGTTCGACGGCGGCTGGGCGGACCTGCGGGACCGCGTCGTCGCGGGTGGCACCAACGCCAAGTTCCCCTACCTGGGTGCGAACGTCTACAGGAAGGGCACCACCGAACCGGTGCTGCCCGAGTACACGGTGCTGGACCTGAACGGCGTCAAGGTCGCCGTGATCGGCACCGTCACCCAGGAGGTCCCGTCCCTGGTGACACCGGCCGGCATCGCCGACCTCGACTTTGGGGACCCGGTGGACGCCATCAACCGGGTGGCCGCAAAGATCACGGCGGACAAGCTGGCCGACGTGATCATCGTGGAAGATCACGACGGCGCCGGCTCAGGTGTGGTGGAAGGCGCCACACTGGAGCAGGAAGTGGCAGCCGGCGGCCCGTTCGCGAAGCTGGTCACCGAAACGTCTCCCGAGGTGGATGCGATCTTCACCGGCCACACGCACAAGGAATACGCCTGGGAGGCACCCGTTCCCGGCGCAGCGGGCAAGACCCGTCCCATCGTGCAGACCGGAAACTACGGCGAGAATGTGGGCCAGATCCAGCTGACCGTGGACAGCGCCAGCAAGGAGGTGACGGCGTACAAGGCCGGTAACGTCAAACGCACCACGGACGCCGCCGCTGGCCTGGTCGCCGCGTACCCGCGCGTGGCCGCCGTCGATGCCATCGTCAAGAAGGCCCTGGCGGACGCGGCCGTGGTTGGCAACCAGCCCATCGGATCGGTCACCAAGGACATCACCACGGCCTTCACCACCGATGCCACCGGCACCCCAAAGCGCGATGACCGCGGCAGCGAATCCACCCTGGGCAACCTGGTGGCCGACTCCCTGCTCTCTTCCCTGCAGCCGGCTGAGCTCGGCGGCGCGGAAATCGGCGTCGTCAATCCCGGCGGCCTGCGCAACGAGCTGTACTACGCTCCGGACGGCACCATCACCTACGCCGAGGCCAATGCGGTGCTGCCGTTTGTGAACAACCTGTGGACCACGTCCCTGACCGGTGCGCAGTTCAAGACCCTGCTGGAGCAGCAGTGGCAGACCAACCCGGACGGCACGGTTCCCAGCCGCGCGTACCTGCAGCTGGGCCTGTCGAAGAACGTGAACTACACCTACGACGGCACCCGGGCCGCCGGGGACCGCATCACCTCGGTTCGGGTGAACGGTGAACTGCTGGACCCGGCCAGGTCCTACCGGGTAGGCACGTTCAGCTTCCTGGCAACCGGCGGCGACAACTTCCGGATCTTCACGGAGGGTACCAACACCCGGGATTCCGGACTGGTGGACCGGGACGCGTGGATCGGCTACCTCCAGAAGAGCGGCCCTGTGTCTCCGGACTTCGCACGGCGTTCGGTGGCGGTCACCAACACCACGCCAGACGGGGTGAAGCCCGGCGAAGCAATCACGCTGGCCGTCTCCAAACTTGACCTGACCTCCCTCGGCAGCCCGGTGAACACGGCCTTGGAGGCTTCGTTCACCGACGCCGCGGGCAAGGTCACCCCGCTGGGCACAGTACCGGTGGCCGCCGGTACAGCCTCGGTGAACCTGGCCGTCCCGGCCGGGGCGGCGGAGGGTACGGCAACCCTGGTGCTCACCGCCGTCGAGTCCGGCACCGTGGTGAAGGTGGCCGTACTGGTGGGGGCCGTTACGCCGGCGCAGCCGATCTGTGTTCCGCCGGTCAAGCCCACCCGTCCCGCTGACGTCAGGGGCCAGGCGAACTACGGCCAGGCCATGGCCGCCTACCGCGCCTGCCTGCGCGGCTAATCAACGGCACGCGGTGGCACTGCCACCCTGGCGCCGCATCAGCAACGCCCGTTCGCCAAAGGTGAGCGGGCGTTGCTGTTCTACCTGTCAAAGGTGAGCGGGCGTCTGGTCAGCGCTGCAGGATCGCGGCCGCGATCTCGTCCGCGTCGCGGAGGGTGCGCTGGCCGCTGCGGTACGCGGGCCCGCCGGGTTGGACAGCCTCGGCGGCGATGGCGGTACCCCACTGGGCCGACGACAACTGCAGCCCCAGCGCGAAGAGGCCCTCGGTCACCGACCCGTTGGCAGCAACCGGGCGGTACGGGTGCGGTTCCACGTCCAGGCCGGTGGACTCGACCGGGGCACCTTCGGCGGTCATCATGAGCTTGGGCCGCACCAGCCCATCGGACAGCAGCTGCTCCAATACCGGTGAATCGTTGGCCGAGACCCGGTTGCCGGGGGCCAGCGCCTCCACCATGGTCCGCGCAGTGGCCGGCGGGCCCGCCACCCACGGCGAGGAAGCCGTGAACAGCGCGGACTTGCGGTCCAC
Organism: Arthrobacter sp. SAFR-044; assembly: GCF_059414985.1. Lineage (NCBI taxonomy): Bacteria > Bacillati > Actinomycetota > Actinomycetes > Micrococcales > Micrococcaceae > Arthrobacter > Arthrobacter sp. SAFR-044. Next base: position 53,829 of record NZ_JBPFDN010000016.1, read on the forward strand.
CCGGAATTTAGGGTCCGGCCCCACAAAGCTGACCACCCCGGCCCTTGCCAGGGCCGCGAGCTGCTCGGACCGCAGCGCCGGGGGTCCGCTGGCCAGGCCTTCCACGAACGACTCAAACCAGCCACGCAGGCCGGCGACCCATGACTCGTCGGTGATGCCGCCGTCGGCCACTGCCGTCTTCAGGACGGCGCGCCCGTGGTGCAGTGCGCCGATGGCCATCTTGACCGGGTCGTCCTCGCCCAGTGCCGAGCGGCGCGCATCATCAAGCAGGAACTCCACGACGGCGGCATCATGCACCCTGCGGGACTCAAAGGAACGCCCTGCCAGTGGAGCCGCGAGCCCTGGCAGGTCCAGGCGGTGCCGGGGCCCTACGTGGACGGCCAGGACGCTCTCGACGCTGTCCTCCCAGTTCGCGGCGCTGTGCGCGTGCGGCCGCAGGGCCTCCTCCAGCGCTGCGAGGAACGCGGGCGCATCGGGCACCGCGCCGGGCTGCGAGCGCACCAGTGTTGTGTAGTAGGCCCACAGGGCGTCGCGGTGCAGCAGCGGCCACAGGTCGTGGTCGAAGGAAGGGCGGATCCCGGCCTTCGCCAGCCGTTCGATGGCGGCCTCGGTGAGGTAGCGGAGCGTGATGGAGGAAGCGTAGTAGCCGTCCAGTGCAGCCTTTGCCCGGTACGGGGTTCCGCGCCGGGAGGCTGCGATGATCAGGGGTTCCTGGCCGGAGGCTTCGTACTCCAGGCCTTTGCCGTTGGACACGAACTTGCCGCCGCGGCCTTCGGTGAGCTGGCCCATGGTGTCGAAGAAGTTCAGGCCCATGCCGCGGACCAGGACCGGCTCGCCGGCAGGGATCCGGGACCAGTCCACGTCCGCCGGGATGGCGGGGGGAAAGTACTGCAGGTCCAGTTGTCCGGCGGCGGCCTGCAGCTCCCGCTGTTCAGGATTCAGCCGGGAGGGGATGTGCCCCAGGGCCAGCACCACGGACCTGGCGCGGATGGTCGCCCCGGTGGCCAGGCCGACGTCGAACATTCCGTCCCCCACGGGACGCACCGACAGTGCGGACGTTTCGTGGAATTCGATCGTGACGCCGTCGGGGGCCGTGCCCAGCAATTCCTCCAGTGTGCAGCGCAGGTAGCGGCCGTAGAGGGCGCGGCTGGGAAAATCATTCGATCCCAGTACCGCCAGCTCCGCCCGTTCCCCGGCTGTGAGGGCCGGCAGCGGGTCCCGCTGCTGCCTGGCCCGCCACTGGTCAAACGTGGTGCCGGCAATCGGCGGGGGAAGGGACGGATCCTCGGGAACCAGGGTGGGGTAGAAAGACTGGGTGTTCATGAGTAACAGCCGGGACTGACCCGGTTGCCACACGTGGCCGGGGCCTGCCGGGTAGGGGTCCACGACGTCGATGTGCAGCCGTGCATTCTGGTTGCCGGGGACGGCAGTGTGGGCGAGCAGCCGCTCCAGCACGCTGGTGCCACGGGGGCCGGCACCGATGATGACAGCCCGGTTGCTCTGCGATAATTCCACGCCATACAGCGTACGGGCTGGAAGCGGAGTGCGCGCCCGGCCGCTTGACTTGCCAGCCATGGGGGATGTTGTTTGGATGGGGCGCATGACCACCACAGCAGCTGATCAAGCGTCCGTTCCCGGTCCCGGCCGGGACACCTCCGGCACCAATGCCCGGGAAACAGCGCCGGAACCCGTCGACGAGAATGTGTGGCTGGAGGACATCTACGGCGAGGAACAGCTGGCCTGGGTCAAGGAGCAGAACTCCCGCACCGAGGACCTGCTGGGAGACGACGGCTACGCGGAGCTGGAGGCCGGCATCCTGGAAGTCCTGGACTCCACTGACCGGATCGCCATGGTGGGCAAGCGCGGCGACTGGTACTACAACTTCTGGCGCGACCAGCAGAACCCTAAGGGCCTGTGGCGCCGGACCACCTGGGAAAGCTACTGCACGGACTCCCCGGAATGGGACGTCCTGCTGGATGTCGACGAGCTGTCCCGCACCGAAGGCGAGGAGTGGGTGTTCCACGGCGCCACGTTCCTGCGCCCCGCATCCGGCGAGCCCTACCGCCTCGCGCTGCTTGCCCTCTCCCCCGACGGCGGTGACGCCAACCGCTACCGCGAGTTCGACGTCGAGGCGCGCGGCTTTGTTGATCCGGCGCGCGGCGGCTTTGACCTCCCCACCGCCAAAGGCAACGTGTCCTGGCTGGATGCCGAGACCCTGCTGGTTGCCTCCACCGCGGACGGGCTGCCCAAGACCGCGTCCTCCTACGCGCGGACGGCAGTGACGCTCAAGCGCGGAGAGTCCCTGGCTGCGGCGCCACGCCTGTTCGAGGTGGCGGAAGACCACATGATGGCGGTGGCAGCGCACGACTCCACGCCCGGCTTTGAGCGGACCTTCGCCGTGGACTACATCGATTTCTTCAACCGCACCAACTTTGTGCTGCGGGACGGATCCTGGGTACAGATCGACGTTCCCACCGACGTCAACGTCAGCGCCCACCGGGAATGGGTGCTCTTCCGTCCGCAGCAGGACTGGGTCCTGGACGGCACCACGTATCCTTCCGGGTCCCTGCTTGCCGCCAACTTCGAGGACTACCTCGCCGGCAGCCGCGACCTCACGGTCCTGTTCACCCCCGATGCGCACACCTCCCTGCAGTCCTGGAGCTGGACCCGGGATTTCCTCGTGCTCAACCTCCTCAAGGACGTCTCCTCCGAGATCCGGGTGCTGGACCCGTCCCGGCCTTCCGGCGCGGATGGCGGTTGGGCGGCTAGCGTCCTGGACGCCTGCCCGCCGCTGCATGATGTGAACGCCTACGCCGTGGATGACGAGGATGAGGGGCCGGCCGACGGCGGCGCGGGCGATGATTTCTGGCTCATCGCCACGGGCTTCACCACCCCCACCACGCTGATGCGCGGAACGCTGGAACGCGGCACGTTTGAGCCAAGCACCGGGGAGGACGGCAGTGCCGGGACGTCCGGCGTGGTGAGCCGGCACGCGGTGGTCAAGACCTCGCCGTCGTTCTTTGCCGACCGTGACTATGAAGTGGAGCAGCACTTCGCCGTGTCCGACGACGGCACCCGGGTCCCGTACTTCCAGGTGGCGCCGCGCGGGCTGGCTTTGGACGGGCAGAACCCCACCCAGCTGTCCGGCTATGGCGGGTTCGAGGTGTCGCGGACGCCCGCCTACAGCGGCACCGTGGGCCGGGCCTGGCTGGAGCGGCGGACCACGCTCTCGGACGGCAGCGACGGGAAGGCCCCCCACTCACGCGGCGGGGTGTACGTGGTGGCGAACATCCGGGGCGGCGGCGAATACGGCCCGGCCTGGCATCGGGCCGCGTTGAAGGAAAACCGGCACCGCGCCTACGAGGACTTCGCAGCAGTGGCGCGGGACCTCATCTCCCGCGGTGTCACCTCGCCGCGGCGGCTGGGCTGCGTAGGCGGCTCCAATGGCGGACTCCTGGTGGGAAACATGCTCACCCGCTACCCGGAACTGTTCCGGGCCGTCTCCTGCGGGGTTCCGCTGCTGGACATGCGCCGCTACACCAGGCTCTCCGCCGGGCACTCGTGGATTGCCGAGTACGGAGACCCTGATGTTCCCGAACAGTGGGAGTACATCAGGACCTTCTCGCCGTACCACCTGCTCAAGGACGCCGTGGAGTACCCGGAGACCTTCATCTGGACTGCGACCTCCGACGACCGGGTAGGCCCTGTACAGGCGCGGAAGATGGCCGCCCGGATGCTGGCCATGGGCATCCCGAACGTGTGGTTCCACGAGGCCCTGGAGGGTGGCCACGCCGGCGCCTCCGACAACCGGCAGGCCGCTGCGCTGCAGGCCCGCAGCCAGCACTTCCTCTGGAAAGCGCTGGCGGGCTGACCTCCATGGCACCCGGGCTGGCGGTACGGCGGGCCGTTGCCGCGGACGTGGAGCGGCTGGCCCAGGTGCACGTCCGGTGCTGGCAGGAGACCTACCGGGGCATGCTGTCCGATGCCTTCCTCGCCGCCGTGGACCCGGCAGACCGGCTGCGGCTCTGGCAGCACCTTCTGGACCGGGCCGAACCTGCCGAGGCGTGGGTGGCGTGCGACGGCGGGACGGTGGTGGGGTTTGCCGGTTCGCGCCGGCTGCCTGCCCCCGGCTCCCCGGAAGGGCATCCGCCGCCTGCCTCCGGAGACCTGGAGTTGTGGGGGCTGTACCTGCTGGCCTCGCACCAGGGTCTTGGCGTGGGCGCCCTTTTGCTGGACGCGGCCATCGGCTCCAGGGCGGCGAGCCTCTGGGTGGCAGCCGCCAACAGCCGGGCCATCGGTTTCTACCGCCATTTCGGCTTTGCACCGGACGGCGCAGCGGACGTCCTGCCGGAGTGGGAGGACCTCCCGGAGATCCGAATGGTCCGCCCGGCGCAGGGCTGACCCCGCAGCACCCGCACGCGTTTACCGGGGCGGAGCTTGTGATGGGCACCGTTTTGCACTGCATGGCCGGATCTGCGTATCCTTGGTGGGCTAGTAATAGCAACTGGAGACGTGCCAGAGCGGCCGAATGGACTTCACTGCTAATGAAGGGTCGGGGTTAAACTCGACCGGGGGTTCAAATCCCCCCGTCTCCGCGTTTGGCCCCGGTCCCCTGGACCGGGGCCTTTTGCGTTTCCGGGGCATTCTGGAACGCGCTGTCCGGCCACTGGACGCGGAGGGCGGGGGCCGCTGCCGCGGTGGCAGGATTAGCCCATGGCGGCACGCAGCAACCCACACCACCCGGACGGCGTTCATACGGCCTGGAATCCGCGCCTGGCGCTCCTGGTGGCGGCAGCGTTCTTCATGGAATTCCTGGACGGCACGGTCCTGACCACGGCCATCCCCAGCATTTCAGCGGATTTCGCCATCCCCGCGGCCGACGTCAACATCACCATGACTGCCTACCTGCTGACAGTGGCCATCGGCATTCCCCTCAGCGGCTGGCTGGCGGAACGGTTTGGTGCCAGGCGGATCTTTGGCACGGCCATCGCGGTATTCACCCTCTCGTCCCTGGCCTGCGCCCTCAGCCAGGACCTGGTGACGCTGACCCTGAGCCGCATTGCCCAGGGTGCCGGTGGCGCCATGATGGTGCCGGTGGGAACCCTGGTGGTGCTGCGGGGCACCCCGAAGGCCGAGCTGCTGCGCGCCACCGCATTCCTGGTGTGGCCCGGGCTCCTGGCACCGGTCCTCGCCCCACTCGTGGGTGGGGCGCTCACCACGTATCTCTCGTGGCACTGGATCTTCCTGGTGAACCTTCCACTCGGCGTTGCCGCGTTCGTGGCCTCACTGCGGCTGGTTCCGGCGGTAGCCGGGGATCCCGACCGACGGCTGGACTGGCCCGGAATGGCCCTGACCACGGTGGGGGTGGGTGCGCTGGTGGCCGGCCTGGAGCTCGCCAGCAGCCATCCGGAACTGCCCTGGGCCGGAATCAGCGCCCTGGCCGGGGTAGCAGCACTCACCGGCGCCGTCCTCTGGATGCGCCGGGCTCCCCATCCCCTGTTCAACCTGCAGGTCTTCCGCACCAGGACGTTCCGGGCCATGGCCACGGGCGGGTTCATCTACCGGGTCACCATCAGCTCGGTCCCGTTCCTGCTGCCGCTGATGTTCCAGGAAGGATTTGGCTGGTCGCCGCTCCAGGCCGGGGCCCTGGTGGCAGCGGTGTTCATCGGCAACATCGGGATTAAACCCGCTACCACCCCGCTGATCCGGAAATTCGGCTTCAAGGCAATGCTGGTGTTTGCCTCGCTGGCCTCAGCCGTTACCTTTGCCCTCTGCGCCCTGATGACGCCGGAAACGCCCGTGGCTTTGATGGCCGCGCTGCTGGTGTGCAGCGGCGCCTTCCGCTCCATCGGCTTTTCGGCCTACGCCTCGGTCCAGTACGCAGACATTCCCCCCGCCCAGCTCACGTCGGCCAACACTGTTTCCGCAACGCTGGTGCAGCTTGGCACGGGTTCCGGCATCGCCATAGCCGCCCTGCTGATCCGAAGCTTCGACGGCCTGGGATCCGCGGCCCAGGATCCGGCCGGCCCTTTCCGCGGCGCATTCCTGGTAATGGCCGTCCTGATGCTGGCCAGCACCGCGGACAGCATCCTGCTCCCGCGGCATGCCGGGGCAGCTGTCAGCCGGCCTGGGCCAGCACCAGGGGCAGCACCGCTCCCGCCCCGGCCTGCCGAAGGGCGCGCCCCGCAACGGTGAGGGTCCACCGGCTGTCCGTGAGGTCGTCGATCAGCATCACCGGCTGTCCGTGGATGGACTGCAGGGCGGCTTGGAGCTCAGGGCCCACCACCAGCCGGTCCCATACCCCCGCCAGCCGGTAGGCGCTGTTGCCGCCGCGCCCGCCGGTGGGACCGCCGTGCGCCAGTTGCAGCTCGCCGAGGTAGGGAATGCGCCCGATCTCGGAGATGCCCCTTGCCAACGAGCCGACGAGCTGCGGCTTGCTGCGGGACGGCACCCCCACAATGGCGGCCGGCCTGCCCGCCGCGCTCCATCCCGGGTTGCGGCCATCGCCGGTCCCCCATTCGCGCAGTACCTGCACGCAGGCCTGGAGCATGCCCGGATCCACCTGCCGGTCCTCCGCGCCCGCTGCGAACAGTTCCCGCAGGGCACCGCCCCAGCCGAGGTCCGTCAGGCGGGCCAGGACGCGCCCCTCCGAGAGGCCCTCACCGGGTTTGAGCTTCCCCTTCACCGGAACCCCAAGCCGGTCCATGCCGCTGGGCCACTGAAGACGCGGTTCCAGGACGCCACCTGCCCTGCTGAGGGTCTGGCTGGCCGCCGCTGTGGCGTCTGCGGCCACATCCGCAGGGAACCACTGGCCGGCGCAGTTGTCGCACCGGCCGCACGGCCGGGCCGTCTCGTCGTCCAGGACCGAGGTGATGTATTCCATCCGGCAACCGGCCGTGTCCTGGTAGATCACCATGGAATCCTGCTCGTCCACCCGCGCCTCCGCAATGCGGCTGTAGCGCTCGGCGTCGTAAACCCACGGCTGGCCCGTGGAGCGCCAGCCGCCGCCGACCCGCTCCACCGCTCCGTCCACTGACAGGACCTTCAGCAGCAGCTCCAGCGGCGTGCGGCGGAGGTCCACCCTGGCTTCCAGCGCCACGGTTGACAGTGCGGTTCCTGCCTCGGCCAACGCCGTCAGCACGGCGGCCGCCTTCTCCTCGGACGGCATCGACGCCGTGGCGAAGTACTGCCAGATCTCCCGGTCCTCGGAGCCGGGCAGCAGCAGTACGTCGGCATTCGCCGCGCCACGGCCGGCGCGGCCCACCTGCTGGTAGTACGCCACCGGCGACGACGGCGCGCCCAAGTGGACGACGAAGCCAAGATCGGGCTTGTCGAAACCCATTCCGAGCGCAGAGGTGGCCACAAGCGCCTTGACCTGGTTGTCCTTCAGGAGCTGTTCTGCCCGCTCCCGGTCCGCCGGATCCGTCCGCCCCGTATAGGCCAGCACGTTGTGTCCCGCCTCGGACAGGAGCCGGGCGGTGTCCTCCGCCGCGGAAACGGTCAAGGTATAGATGATGCCGCTGCCCGGAAGATCTGCCAGGTGGGTGAGCAGCCACCCCAGCCGCTCTTTGGAATTGGGCAGCGCAAGGACGCCCAGCCGCAGTGAATCGCGGCCCAGGGAACCGCGGATGGTCAGGACCCCCGCGCCGAGCTGCTCCTCGATATCATGCACCACCCGTGAGTTGGCGGTGGCCGTGGTGGCCAGGACCGGGACCGAATCAGGGAGGCGGGTGATGAGGTCCGCGATCCGGCGGTAATCGGGGCGGAAGTCGTGGCCCCAGTCGGAAATGCAGTGGGCCTCGTCGATGACCAGCAGCCCCGTCCGGCGGAGCAGCTCCGGCAGCTGGGTTTCCCGGAATGCAGGATTTGTCAGCCGTTCGGGGGAAACCAGCAGGACGTCCACCTCATCCGCGGCCAGCTGCCCACGGACCGTGTCCCACTCCAGTTGGTTGGCCGAGTTGATGGCCACGGCGCGGACCCCGGCCCGGGCGGCGGCCGCCACCTGGTCCCGCATCAGGGCAAGCAGGGGCGAGACGATCAGCGTGGGCCCGGCGCCCCGGCGGCGCAGCAGCAGGGAGGCCACGAAGTACACCGCGGACTTGCCCCAGCCGGTGCGCTGGACCACCAGGGCCCGCCGCCCGCCGTCGACCAGTGCCTCGATGGCTTCAAACTGCCCGTCGTGGAAGACCGCATCGGGGTGGCCCACCAGCCCGCGAAGGACCTCAAGCGCCTCGGCGTGCGTGGCGGTCCCCGGCCCGTCCGGACCTGCCGTATCTGCAACTGCGGTAGCGGAAACTGTGGAAGCGTACTGGTTATTGGCCATTGATTCAGTATCCCAGCACCCTCCGACACCCGGCGCAGCCTCACGCCGCTATGTGGAAACAGGCCAGGCAGTCGCCGCAAAGCCTCGGCTGTTACGCAAGTTATCCCCAAGTCCCCTTCGCCACATGCGCCGCACACGTAAGATAAAGCCCGTGACTAGCGAACAGACAACGACATTTGATCTCTCGGCATCCTTCAAGGCCTACGACGTCCGTGGGATCGTCGGCGAGTCGATCACCGCCGAAATCGTCGAAGCCGTGGGGGCCGCGTTCGTGGATGTCCTGCAGCTTGAGGGCCAGACCATCGTCGTGGGCGGGGACATGCGCCCCTCCTCCCCTGAGTTCACCAAGGCCTTCGCCCACGGAGCCGCAACACGGGGCGCCAACGTGGAGCTGCTGGACCTGATCTCCACGGACGAGCTGTACTTCGCCTGCGGGTTCCTCAACCGCGCCGGGGCAACCTTCACCGCCAGCCACAACCCGGCCGAGTACAACGGCATCAAGATGGCCAAGGCAGGCGCCGTGCCCATCTCCTCCGAAACCGGCCTCAAGGACATCCAGGCCCTCGCGGAGCAGTACCTGAACTCGGGCTCCATCCCCGCTGCCGGCGCCAAGGGCCTCATCAGCGTCCGCGACGTCCTCAAGGACTACTCCGAGTACCTGCGCAAGCTCGTTGACCTTTCCGCGTCCCGCCCGCTGAAGGTAGTGGTGGACGCCGGCAACGGGATGGCCGGCCTGACCACCCCCGCCGTCCTGGGCGACGCATTGCTGCCCAAACTGCCGTTCGATATCGTTCCCCTGTACTTCGAGCTGGACGGCTCGTTCCCCAACCACCCGGCCAACCCGCTGGAGCCGGAAAACCTCCGCGACCTGCAGGCAGCAGTCATCGAACACGGCGCGGACATCGGCCTCGCCTTCGACGGCGACGCCGACCGCTGCTTCGTGATCGACGAAAAGGGCGAGCCCGTGTCGCCGTCGGCCATTACCGCCATGGTGGCCCGCCGGGAAATTGCCCGTGCCAAGGCCCAGGGCGAGGAAACGCCCAGAATCATCCACAACCTGCTCACCTCACGCGCAGTCGCCGAACTTGTGGAGCACGACGGCGGACGCGCGGTCCGCACACGGGTGGGCCACTCCTTCATCAAGGCAGTCATGGCCAAGGAAGGCGCCGTGTTCGGCGGCGAGCATTCCGCCCACTTCTACTTCCGCGACTTCTGGAACGCTGACACGGGCATGCTGGCCGCCATGCACGTCCTGGCAGCGCTGGGCGAGCAGCACGGCCCGCTCTCCGAGCTGGCACGCGAATACGAGCCCTACGTCAGCTCCGGTGAGATCAACTCCGAGGTGGAGGACAAGCCGGCAGCGGTGGAGCGCGTACGCCAGGCATTCGCGGACGAGGACCTCACCATCGACAACATGGACGGCAGCACGTTCACGGCCAACGACGGCAGCTACTGGTTCAACCTGCGCCCGTCCAACACCGAACCGTTCCTGCGGCTCAATGCCGAGGCCACGGACCGGGCCACCATGGAACGCGTCCGCGACCGCGTCCTGTCGCTGGTGCGGGCCTAGCACCGGATGACTGACCATACCGGGCAGGCAGCGGACGGACACAGCGGCCAGGAGGGCTGGCGTGATTCCGTCCCGGAAGCCACGGCAACGGACCTGGAGAACCTCCTGGGCACGGGCGTCAGCGCGGCCCAGGAGCAGCTCCAGCGCAACGGCGGCTTCCTGCCCTTCGCGCTGACCGTCCAGAACGACGGCGAAGTCCGGCTGGTTGCCGTCTCCCCCGCAGATGCCGGAGAGGGCAGCGACGGAGACTTCGACGCCGACGCCATGATCCGCGACCTGCAGGCCCTCCTCCGCCAGAACCGCGACGATTTCCGCGCCGCCGCGGTGGTCTGCGACATCCTGCTGGTAGAGGAGGATTCGGATGCCATCCATGTTGCCGCCGAGCACCGCGACGGTTCCCTTTTCGCGGCGGTGCTGCCCTACGCCGCCAACGCAACCACCCAGACCTGGGAATTCGGCGAGCTGGGGGCGGACGCCAGCGAGCCCGCGATCTGGGTGGACTAGACCGGACTTGCAGCCATGAAGATCAATGCCTTCGCTGACGTCAGCCTCCGCGCCCTCATGGTGCTCGCTGCCGTTCCGGACGGAACGCTGCTCACCACCCAAAACATCGCGGACTCGGTGGGGACGCCCTACAACCACGTCAGCAAGGCCATGGCCAAGCTGCGGAGCATGGGCCTGATCGAGGTCGTCCGCGGCCGTTCCGGCGGTTCACGCCTCAGCCATGCCGGACGCATCGCCACCGTCGGCCAGATCCTGCGGCAACTGGATACCCGCACTGATCCGGCCGACTGCGTGGCCCCGGGCGGAAACTGCCCGCTGATCAGCGAGTGCAAGCTCCGCGGCGCCCTGGCCCGCGCCCGGGAGGCCTTCTACGCCGAACTGGACACCGTGGTCATTGCGGACCTTCCGCAGGCCCGGCAAATGGCTCCAGTCTTCCAGATGATCGGCCTCCGGCCGGGGCTTTAGGCCCCGTTTATCCGGGTGCCAGCTCCCGGTTTGATTTCAAACTTCTACAAGGTGTAGAACTGAGGCAGAAATACTCGCATTTCAAATATGAGTTTTCATCCGGCCGGACGAAGGCCCCGGCCATAACCTCAGGAGTACAGATGCTCTCGGACAAGTCCCGCCCCGTCATTGAGGCCACCCTGCCGCTGGTCGGCTCCCGGATCGGATCCATCACCCCCAACTTCTACGCCCGCCTTTTCGCGGCGCACCCAGAACTGATGGATGGCTTGTTCAGCCGCTCCAACCAGCGCTCCGGAAACCAGCAGCAGGCCCTCGCCGGCAGCATCGCCGCCTTCGCCACCCACCTGGTGAACAACCCCGGAACCCTGCCGGAAACCGTCCTTTCCCGCATCGCCCACCGGCACGCTTCCCTGGGCATCACCGAACCGCAGTACCAGGTGGTCTACGAGCACCTCTTCGCGGCCATCGCCGAGGACCTGGCCGAGGTCATCACCCCCGAGATCGCGGAAGCCTGGACTGAGGTGTACTGGCTGATGGCGGACGCCCTGATCAAGCTCGAGAAGGGCCTCTACGCGGTCCATGCCAATGACAAGATGTGGATGCCGTGGCGTGTGGAGGCCAAGACCCCCGCAGGCACCGGGTCCATGACCTTCACCCTGGAGCCTGCGGATGACACCCCCGTCACCCCGGCCCTTCCCGGCCAGTACATCAGCGTGAAGGTGGCGGTTGCGGACGGCCTGCGCCAGGTCCGCCAGTACTCCCTTTCCGGTGACGCGGGCACCAGCCGCACCTTCACCACCAAGCTGGACGACGGCGGCGAGGTCTCCCCCGTCCTGCACAACACTGTCCAGGTGGGCGACGTCGTCGAAATCTCCAACCCGTACGGCGAGATCACGCTCAAGGAGGGCGACGGCCCGGTGGTCCTCGCCTCGGCAGGCATCGGCTGCACTCCCACCGCTTCCATCCTGCGTTCCCTGGCCGAAGCCGGCTCCGACCGCCAGGTCCTGGTCCTGCACGCCGAAAGCACCCTGGACAGCTGGGCCTTGCGCAGCCAGATGACGGGCGACGTCGAACGCCTCGACGGTGCCGAACTGCAGCTCTGGCTGGAGAAGCCGGTGGACGGCGCCAAGGAAGGATTCATGTCCCTGCGCGAAGTGGACCTTCCGGCCGATGCCTCCCTGTACCTCTGCGGCCCGCTGCCGTTCATGAAGAACATCCGCAACGAGGCCATCAACGCCGGAATCCCGGCCACCCGCATCCACTACGAGGTCTTCGGCCCGGACATCTGGCTCGCCAACTGAAATCCATTGCTCCCCACCGGCCCCCTGGCCTCGCAAGCTCGGCCAGGGAACCCGGCCGGCGTGGGCCCACGCACTTGTCGTTTAGAAGGTTGAAAACGACAAGTACGGAGCAATCGATGGAGGGAAAACGACGACGGCCCCGCACCTTTTCGAAAAAGGGTGCGGGGCCGTCGTTCGTATGGGAGGTCCGTCGAGCGCTAGTGCCCGGCCATCCGTTCCTTCAAGGAACCGAGCTCGGCGCGCAGGGCGTCCGGCAGCGAGTCACCGAACCTGGCGTACCACTCCTCGATGGAGGCGAGCTCCGCGTCCCATTCCTCGCGGTCGACGCGGACGGCGTCTTCAACGTGGGCGTGGGTCAAGTCCAGGCCGGTGAGATCCAGCGAGTGCCCGGCGGGAACGTAGCCGATGGCGGTCTCAACGGCGTCGGCCTTGCCTTCAATGCGTTCGATGGCCCATTTGAGCACACGGGCATTATCGCCGAAGCCGGGCCAGGCGAAGTCGCCGTCAGCCGTGCGGCGGAACCAGTTCACCAGGAAGATGTGGGGCAGGCGTTCCGGGTTGGCCTTGCCGGAAACGCTGATCCAGTGCTTCAGGTAGTCGCCGGCATCGTAGCCGATGAACGGCAGCATGGCCATGGGATCGCGGCGGAGCACGCCGACCTGGCCGGCGGCCGCGGCCGTGGTCTCGGAGGAAAGGGTGGAGCCCATGAAGATGCCGTTGGTCCAGCTGCGGGCCTGGGTTACCAGCGGAACGGTGGTCTTGCGGCGTCCGCCGAAGAGGATGGCCGAAAGTTCCACGCCCTCCGGGCTGTAGTACTCCTCGGCGAGCATGTCGATCTGCGCGATCGGCGTGCAGAAGCGGGAGTTTGGGTGGGCGGCGGGCTTGTCCGAGTCCGGGGTCCAGGAATTGCCCTGCCAGTCGGTCAGGTGCGCCGGAACCTCATCCGTCATTCCCTCCCACCAGACGCCGCCGTCGTCGGTCAGGGCCACGTTGGTGAAGATGCTGTGGCCCTTGGCGATGGCGCGCATGGCGTTGGGGTTGGTACCCCAGCCGGTACCGGGGGCAACGCCGAAGAGGCCTGCTTCCGGGTTGGTGGCGCGGAGTTCGCCTTCCTTGCCGATCCGCATCCAGGTGATGTCATCGCCCAGCGTCTCCACTTCCCATCCTTCAATGGTGGGATCGAGCAGGGCGAGGTTGGTCTTGCCGCAGGCGGAGGGGAAGGCGGCGGAGACGTAGTAGGTCTTCCGCTCGGGGGAGGTCAGCTTGAGGATGAGCATGTGCTCGGCCAGCCAGCCTTCGTCGCGTGCCATGACCGAGGCGATGCGCAGGGCGTAGCACTTCTTTCCAAGCAGGGCGTTTCCGCCGTAGCCGGAGCCGAAGGACCAGATGGAGCGCTCCTCGGGGAAGTGGACAATCCACTTGTCCGGGTTGCAGGGCCATGCCACGTCTTCTTGGCCGGGCGCCAGGGGGGCACCCAGCGAGTGCAGGGCCGGAACGAAGAAGGCGTTGGTCGCGGTGATCTTGTCCAGCACTGCGGTGCCGATATTGGCCATGATGCGCATGGAGGCAACAACATAGGCGCTGTCAGTGATCTCCACGCCAAACTTGGGGTCCTCGGCGTCGAGGTGGCCCATGACGAACGGGATGACGTACATGGTGCGGCCGCGCATGGAGCCGGCGAACAGGCCGCGCAGCTTGTCCTTCATCTCCCGCGGGTCCATCCAGTTGTTGGTGAAGCCGGCGTCGCGCTTGTTTTCGGAGCAGATGAAGGTCTGCTCCTCGACGCGGGCAACGTCGGCCGGGTCCGAGAACGCCGCGAAGGAATTGGGGAACAGGTCCTGGTTGAGCCTGGTCAGGGTGCCGGCAGCGACAAGCTCGTCCGTGAGGCGGGTGTTTTCCTCTTCGGAGCCGTCAACCCAGTAGATGCGGTCCGGCTGCGTAAGCTCAGCAACCTCTTCGACCCATGCCAGCAGGCCGGCATGTGTGGTGGGTGCTTTCTCAAGCAGCGGCTTCTGCGCCAGATCGCCCATTGCAGTTCCCTTCCTCGGGTTCATCGGTGTGTCCTAAATGCTATGGTCCGGACCAGTTCAGTTTTTGGGCAGCTTGACTGACATATCCGGTCACCAAAACTGAATTCCGCGGAAAATCAAGGAATTATTGCTCCAAAGACGCCCATTAAGTGACGAAGGTCACCTATACCGGTCTAGTTGCAGAGATTACATGCGCTTCGATTTGGCATCACGGCTCACCTCGCGTAAAGTAATTCGAGGTTCAGGGAGGGCGGTTCTCCTCCCGGGACACAGAATGCGCCCATAGCTCAGCTGGATAGAGCGTCTGTCTACGGAACAGAAGGTCAGGGGTTCGAATCCCTTTGGGCGCACCAATAAGGTCCGCACCGGTTCGCCGGTGCGGACCTTTTTTGTGCTGTCAGGCAGGCCGTCCCCGGCTAGGCTTTGCTCATGATGCCCGAGCTTGCTGAGCGCGAATTTGATGTTGTTGTTATCGGCGCAGGCGCCGTAGGGGAAAACGTAGCCGACCGCGTTGTCCAGGCCGGCCTGACCGCGGTGCTCGTGGAGGCGGAGCTGGTGGGCGGTGAATGCTCCTACTGGGCGTGCATGCCATCGAAGGCGCTCCTTCGGCCGGGCACCGCGCTCCATGGGGCGCAGACGACACCCGGCGCCAAGGAAGCAGTCACGCGCACCCTTGACGCCTCCGCCGTCCTGGAGCGCCGCAACTACTTCACCTCCAACTGGCAGGATGACAGCCAGGTTTCGTGGGTGAAGGACACCGGGATCGAACTGGTGCGGGGCCACGCATGGCTGACCGGGCCCAAAGCCGTAGAAGTGGCCGGCCTGGACGGGACGCAGCACCTGCTGCGGGCCCGGCAGGCTGTGGTGCTAGCGACGGGGTCCACCCCCAACACTCCTCCCATCGAGGGACTGCAGGACGTGCAGGTCTGGGGAACCCGCGAAGCAACGTCAGCCAGCGAGATCCCGGAACGCCTGACAGTGCTGGGCGGTGGAGTGGCCGGAGCAGAACTGGCCCAGGCCTTCGCCCGGCTTGGTTCACGCGTCACCCTTGTGGCACGCAGCGGGCTGCTGGGCAACTTTCCGGAGGAGGCCGCTGCCCTGGTCGCGGCAGGACTGAGGGCGGACGGCGTCGAACTCCGGCTGCGTACCGCCACGGACCGGATCAGCGGAAACGACGACGGAACCCTCACCGTAAGCCTGGGCGACGGAACCAGGGTCACCTCCGAGAAGGTCCTGGTCTCCACCGGCCGCCACCCGGCACTGGAGGGCCTGGGCCTGGAAAGCGTCGGTTTCGAGCCTGATGAGTCCGGCCACCTGTCCCTGTCCACGGATGCCTCGGGCCTGGTCCGGGAAACACCCGGCGACGAGCCGTGGCTCTATGCGGTGGGAGACGCCGCAGGCAAGAACCTCTTCACCCACCAGGGCAAATACGAGGCCCGCGCCACCGGCGACGCCATTGCCGCCCGGGCGAACGGCGAGCTGAAGGGAACCCCAGGGGACTGGAGCCGCTACGCCCAGACGGCCAACCAGCATGCCGTGCCCAGCGTCGTCTTTACGGACCCCGAGCTGGCTGGCGTGGGACGCACCCTGAAGGCGGCGAGGAAGGACGGATACAACGCCTCGTCCGTGGAACTGCCCATCCAGGTGGCGGGTTCCTCCCTCCATTCGGAGAACTACGAAGGATGGGCGCAACTGGTGGTCGACGAGGACCGGAAGGTTCTCCTCGGTGCAACGTTCGCCGGCCCGGACGTGGCCGAACTACTGCACGCCGCAACCATCGCGGTGGTGGGACAGGTGCCGCTGGACCGGCTCTGGCATGCCGTCCCCTCCTACCCCACCATCAGTGAAGTGTGGCTCCGCCTGCTGGAGAAGTACGGCCTCTGAATTCTATTTGAACTGACTAGTCAGTTCGGTTAGCCTTGATGCAGACTTCTTCTGCGAAAGGCAATCTTGCTCTCAGCACACCAGCTCCACGCCAAAGGACGCCGGGACCCGCTGCTTCCCCCCACCTCGTTGACAGTGGCGCGCGGCCAACTGCTGCTCGTGACCGGCGACCGGCAGGACCAGCGCACGGCGTTGTCCCTCCTGCTCAGCGGCAGGATGAAGGCGGCCGGCGGCCAGCTCAGCTGGGACGGCGCGTCCCGGACCAGGCAGCTCCGCCTGGCCGCGGCGCTGGTGGATTCCCCCGGCGTCAATGAGCCGGAGGAACACCTCAGCGTCCGCGACCTGGTGACCGAGGACCTCGCCCTGGTACCGCGCCGCTATAGGGGTGCATTGCTCAGCGGCCCGTGGCTCAAGGTCAACCGCTTCGAGGACATCGCCGGGCTGTGGACGGAGCAGCTGGAACCCGGGCGCCGGCTTGGACTGCTGACATCGCTGGCCCTCGCCAATCCCCGCACAGACCTGCTGGTGGTTGACTCACCGGACCGCCACAGTCCGGATGAGCTAACCTGGCTGCCCCGCCTCCAGGAGCTGGCGTACGACGCCGGCCGGCCACTCGCCGTCGTGGCGGCAGTCAGCGCCGTCCCCGCGTCGTGGGACGGGCCGGTGGCCGGAATCGGCAATGCCGTACCTGCGGAGATGCTGATGACAGGGCCGGTGGAAGCCGCCCCGGAAGCAGAAGACCACGAAACCAGATTCGAAACTGAGGTTGCCAAGTGACTGTCCTGCGGCTGGCCCGCTCCGAACTGAAGCGGATGACCGGCGGGCTGCTGCCCAAGCTGACCATCCTGGCGCTGACCATGGTCCCGCTGCTTTACGGCGCGGTCTATCTTTACGCCAACTGGGATCCATACGGCCACCTCAACAACCTGGATGCTGCGCTGGTAGTCGAGGACTCCGGCGCCACGAATGCCGACGGCACGCGCCTGGAGGCCGGGACGAAGGTGGCCGACAGCCTTTTGGAGGGCAATGTCTTCCACTGGGTGCCCGTGGATAGCTCGACGGAAGCCGATGCCGGGGTCAGCAGCGGCCAGTACGCCTTCGCGCTGAAGATCCCCAAGGACTTCTCCGCCAACCTGGTCTCCCCCGGCAGCTTTGACGCCGCCAGCCAGGCCATGCTGAACGTGACCACGAACGATGCCAACAACTACCTCCTGAGCACCATCGTGGACAAGCTGACCACTGCCGTGCACACCACGGTGGCCAAGGAAGTGGGCGAGGAGACCGCCAACCAGTTGCTCACCGGGTTTGGCACCATCCACTCGAAAATGGTCCAGGCTGCGGACGGGGCTTCAAAGCTGGCCGACGGCGTGGCCACGCTGAGGGACGGAACGGTCACCCTCCACGAGGGGACCTCAGCCCTAAGCAGCGGGGCTGACCAGTTGTATGCCGGCCAGCTGAAGCTGCGCGACGGCGCGAACCAGCTGACCGACGGCGCGGGGCAGCTCAGCAGCGGCCTGGCAGTCCTCAAGGACAAGACAGCCACGCTGCCCACGGATACCCAGACGCTTGCTTCCGGCGCAGCCCAGGTTGCCGCCGGGAACGCACAACTGAACACCAAGGTGCAGGACATGGCGGCCCAGCTGGAGGCGGTGGACCAGGGCCTCCGCAACCGCGTGGCGGAGTCCAACAGCAGGCTGGTAGCGTCAGGCGTCCTCACCCAGGAACAGGCGGACAAGATCCTGGCCGATTTCGATGCCACCGCGGCGGCCAGCCCGATGGCAGCGGCCAAGGGCAAGATCCAGGCAGACGCGGCGCAGATCCAGCAACTGGCCAGCGGCTCCGAAGCGGTCAGCGTCGGCGCCGCCCAACTGGCAGCCGGCATGCCGGCACTCAAGGGCGGCATCGCGCAGGCCTCGGCAGGGGCTGACCAGCTGCACACGGGTGCCGCCGCGCTGGCCGCGGGCGAGCAGTCCGCCGTCGACGGCGCTGCCGGCCTTGCGGACGGAGCGCGGAAGGTTGATGCCGGGGCCGCCCAGCTTTCGGACGGTGCGGGCCAGGCCGCTACCGGCTCCCGCACCCTGTCCGACGAGATCGGCAAGGGCGCCGGACAGGTGCCGAACCCCGATGACGCGCAGAAGAGCAATCTGTCCCAGGTGATGGCCGATCCCGTGGCGGTCAGCAACGTCTCGCAGGCCAAGGCCGGATCGTACGGCGCAGGGCTGGCGCCGTTCTTCCTCACGCTCGCCATGTGGATCGGGATCTTCATGCTGGTCCAGGCGATGCGCCCCATTACGCAGCGTGCGCTGGCCTCCAACGCGCCGTCGTGGAAGATCGCCCTGGGCGGCTGGTTGCCCTTCTTCCTGGTCTCGGTGGTGCAGGCTTCCCTGTTGACCCTGGTGGCGGACCTCGCACTGGGGCTCAATCCCGCCCATCCGGTCCTGATGTGGCTGCTGATGCTGGCCGCCGCCATGGCGTTCAGCGCCCTCATCCAAGGCATCGTGGCGTTGCTGGGCTCCCCCGGTAAACTCGTGGTGCTCATCCTCCTGGTCCTGCAGCTGGTGTCCTCCGGTGGCACGTTCCCGTGGCAAACCACCCCGGAGCCGCTGCATGTGGTGCACCAGGTCCTGCCCATGGGATACGTGGTGACCGGAATGCGGCACCTGATCTACGGCGGGGACCTGTCCATGATTGCCCCCACCTTTGTGGGCCTGCTGGGCTACACGCTGCTGGGCGCGGCCATGTCCACGCTGGCCGTGCGGAAGAACAAGTACTGGACGCTCAAAACACTGAAGCCGGAGATCGCGGTATGACCACCGAACCCACGTCCACGGGCAAGGGGCTGCGGCCTGCCCGGACCAACGCCACCCGCCAGAAGCTCTTCGATGCCTCCATGGAGCTGATCGGCGAGCGGGGGGCTGCCAGCGTCACCGTGGACGAGATCGCGGCAGCTGCCGGGGTTTCCAAAGGCACGGTCTATTACAACTTCGGCAGCAAGTCCGAGCTGATCGCGCAGCTCCTGCGGCACGGCGTGGACATCCTCAAGGCGAGGCTGCTCGAAGCCGCCGACGGCGGGGCTGCCGGCCGCGACCCCTTGCTGGCCATGGAAGCGATGATCGGCCAGGCCATGGACTTCATGGCGGAGTATCCGTCCTTCGCGCGGCTGTGGGTCAGCGAAAACTGGCGGATTCCCAGCGAATGGCAGGGCACGTTCTCCGTCCTGCGCGGGGAACTCCTGGAAGTCATCGGCCAGGCCGTGGAGAAAGTGGCCAAGGCCTATCCCGTGGACGGTTCCGTGTCGAGGGGAAGCCTGGAAACGGCCATCTTTGGGGCCTGCTTCGTGGTGGGCCTGGACCGCCAGACGTACAATCCCGAGCGCACCCGTGACCAAAGCGTTGCAGCAATCATGGCCATCATGCGCGGCTACGTCCTGAAGGGGCCCGCTCCTCAGGGATGATGGAGCACATGCGCCATACGGGGAAGAGCGGAAAGTTCGCGGTGATCTGCGGCGTCGTTGCTGCAGGGCTGCTGGTGCTCACGGCAATGACCCTCGCGGAGCCAGTGTTCCTGGCGTTCCTGGGCGTCCTGGGGCTGGCCTACCTGGCCGCTGTCGCCGAGGTCCTGGTGCGGCGGCGCCGCTTTGCCCTGTTCGCCGCGGGTGCCGGGACCGCCCTTGCCCTTGGCTTTTCCCTGGCCTTCCTCAGCACATGGGAGCTGGCGTTCGACGGCAAGTCGTCCTTCCTGGGCACCCCGCTGCCCACCACCGACCCGGACAACTACTTCTTCGGCGCCGCCGGTGCGCTGGTGGCAACGTTCGGGGTCCTCTTCCTGGGTGCTTTGTGGCCGGGAAAGAGACGGACGACTGCGGCGCGCAGGCCCGCACCACGGCCCACGGCCCAGCGCGGCTCATCACAGCGTTCTTCATCACAGCGCCCTCCATCACCCCGCGACTCACCACAGCGGAGTGGCCAGGCCGCGGCACGCAACCCGCAGGCTGCGCCACCACGGGGTGGCCGGGTCCCCGGCGGCCAGGCGTCCGGCGCCCAGGGATCTGCGGTTCAGCGGACGTCTGCCTCCCGCGCCCCGGCACGGGGGACGTCCAGCGCAGCCAAGCGGCCGTCGTCGTCCGCTTCGCCTTCGCCCAGGCCGGCACCCAGGTCCGGCAGCGGCCCGCTCCCCCGCCGCTGACGCCGCCCGCCTGCTCCGGTGAGCACCGCCGTCGCCACTCCACCCAGGAGGAGCAGGCCGCCCGCCAGCTCCGTTGGCGACGGGACCTCCGCGAGGACCAGCCAGGCGGCGCTCATGCCCACTACCGGGACCAGCAAAGTGAACGGGACAACGGCCGACGACGGGTGGCTGGCCAGGAGCCGGTTCCAGATTCCGTAGCCCACCAGTGAGGCGAATACAGCGGTGTACAGGGCGCTGAGGATGGTGGGCACCTGGAGATCGGCCAGGGACTGCCAGACTGTCCCGGGCCCGTCCACCAGCACTGACAAGGCTGCAAGCGGAAACGGAACCACGGCGCCGGACCACACCACCAGTCCCAGGCCCGAGGCTGCTTTGGCCTTCCGGGCGATGACGTTTCCGGCAGCCCAGGACACCGCCGCGGCCAGGACGATGACCAGCGGCAGGAGCGGCGCCACGGCGCTTCGTCCCACGGCCACGAGGGCGAGCCCGGCCACGCCCAACCCCACACCGGCGAGCTGGCGCCGGCTGGGCCGCTCACCCAGGAACACCGCGGCGAGCAGGACGGTCAGCAGCACCTGTGCCTGCAGGACCAACGATGCGAGGCCTGCCGGCATGCCCAGTGCCATGGCCAGGTAGAGGAGGCCGAACTGGCCCGCACTCATGAAGAGCCCGACGCCGATGATGGCCTTCCAGGACACGTCCGGCTTCCTGACAAAGAAAATCCACGGGACCACCACCAGGACGAAGCGCATGGCCACGAACAACAGCGGTGGGAAGTTCTGGCCGCCGGCATGCAGTCCGATGTCGATGGCCACGAAGTTCAGGCCCCACAGCACGGCCACGACGACTGCAAGGAGGGAATCGCGCGGGTTCACGCTCCTACTCTGGCAGAGCCTCGAATGAAGCACCAGCGCTTAATTCCATATACGATCATGTACCTTTGCTTCATGATCGACATCGGGTCCCTCCGCGCCCTCGCGGCCATCGAGCAGCATGGCACAGTCATCGCCGCTGCGGAAGCGATGGGGTTCAGTCCGTCCGCCGTTTCGCAGCAGGTGAAGAAGCTGGAGAAGGAGGGCGGCTTCGCAGTCCTGGAGCGCCGCGGCCGCGGGGTCCTGTTGACCGAGCGCGGACTGGCCCTGGCAGCTTACGGCCGCCGCATCCTGGCGGAGCTTGAGGAGCTTGAATCCACCCTCCTGGCGGATCCGGCCAAGCCCAGCGGCAGCCTCCGCGTGGTGTCCTTTTCCACCGCCTGCCGGGGACTGGTGGGGCCACTGCTGGCGCGGGTTGGGCAGTCGGGAGCGGCGCTGGATCTTTCCGTCCTGGCGGAGGATCCGCGCGAGGCCGTGGCCCGGGTGGCCAACGGTGAAGCCGACCTGGGCCTGGTGCACAACTGGAACTCCGTGCCGCTGGTGATCCCGGAGCACCTGACGCTTGAATGGCTCTGCGAGGATGTGGCGGACGTCCTGGTACACAGCAGCCATCCGCTCGCGCAACAATCAGAGGTGGAGCCCGCACAGCTCGTCGACGAGCGCTGGATCAGTACGCCCGACGGCGCAATCTGCAACGAAGCGCTCTTGCGGATCTTCGCCGACCTGGGGCGGGTCCCCGATATCAGGGTTTACGACCCCGATTTCGCGACGCACATAGCTTTGGTGGAGCAGGGAGTGGCCGTTGCGCTGGTCCCCCGCCTGGGCCGGCCGGCGCTGCCCCGGGGCGTGGTGGCTGTCCCGGTAGTCAACCCTGTCCAGGCCCGGCAGGTGGGGCTTGTCCATCGCAGGACCATGACGGCCAGCCCGGGCATCAGGCACATCGCGGCGCTGCTGCGCGGGATCGCAGCCGGCGAGGCGGGGGCTAGTGGGCCCGGGGAACTGCGAACCGGGTGATCCGGGCGTCCTGGCCGTCGAGTTCTGCCCACGGCTTCTCCGTCTCCAGGACGGTTAGTGCATTCGTGGGGAAACGGGTGGCGGCGTCCATGTAGGCGTCGTGGTCCGAGTCCCGTGATGCGAGGTGCATGGCCAGGTCCTGCACGCCGGGCAGGTGCGCGATGAGCATCAGCGTGGTCACCGTGTCCGGCACGTGGTTGACCACCGTGAGCATCCGGAGGGCCGATGCCGCGTACAGGCCGTCTTCGAGTTTGGGTGTTGGCGCCTTGTCGCCGAGCTCGGAGCAGACCCATGTGCACGTTTGCCGGGTCCGCAGGGCGCTGGAGCACAGAATGAAGTCCGGGACGATGTTGTGTTTGAGCAGCCAGCGCCCGGCCAGCGGCGCCTCCCGGTGTCCGCGCTCCTCCAGGGGCCGCTCGTGGTCGGCCACGCCGCCGGGCCAGTCAGCCTTGGCATGGCGCATGATCACAAGGCGTCGAACGTGGTGCGAACTCATGGCCCAAGCCTAGCCCCAGCCAAAGCACCGCAGACCAGGACCCGGCAGCGAAAACAGCGTCACGCAGAGCACGCTTTCGGGAGCAGGAAACGACAAGACCCGCGCGAAACCAGAGTGCAGCCAAGAACCAGAGCTTGACAGCGTGCCCACAGTGACGCAAGGACCAGACAGCCGAGGAGGCACAGTGCTTGGAAAGGGCTGGCTTAACGCCGAAAGGCGGCATGTCCCGACAGCGCCGTTGTTGCGTGAGGAACGAGCGCAGGCGCCGAGGGATATGCCGCCCTTCGGGCGAAGGTCAAGAGTTAGATCGAGTACTCCGGAGCGGCCCAGACAACAACCTCCGGGTGCTCGTAGAACCGGTAGCCCTGGCCGCGGACGGTGCGGACCGTGTTGGCGAGGCGGCCGAGCTTGGAGCGGAGGCGGCGGATGTGGACGTCGATGGTGCGCTCGTTGGGCACTTCCTCCGCGTTGCGCCACAGCCCTTCGAGGAGTTCGTCGCGGCCCACTGTGCGGGTGCCGTTTTCGACGAGGTAGTTGAGGAGCTCGAACTCCTTGAAGGTCAGGTTCAGGGACTCGCCGTCGAGGTGGACCTCGCGGCGGGCGAGGTCGATGAGCACGCCGGAGGGGCGGGGTTCCTGCGGCTGGGCAGGGCGGGGGGTTTCGGTGCGCTGGCGGGAGTTGACCGTGGGGTCGCCAAAGGTGGAACGGACGACGTCGAGCGCGGACCCGGGGGTGCCGGCGGGGGCTACTGCCACGGCAGCGTAGCTCTCGGCGCCGGAGACCAGCGACTGGGCGTAGGCGCGGATTTCCTGGGCGAGTTTGGCGATGGAGGTTCCGGCAGCTGCCGCGGTCTCCTCATCGATGCCCATGTAGAGGACGAACCCGCGGGCCACGTTGTCGTTGGCTACCGGGCGGACCTGGTTTGCACCGGGCACCACAGGGGTAGGGGCAGTAATGGGAGACTCGGCGGGGTGCACGGCACGGAGCTGGCCGTAGGAGTTGGGGTTGTATCCCTGCGGGGCGAAGCCCTGGGCGGGGAAGCTGCTGCCGGAAGTGGAGGGAGCAAGCGAGGGGCGCGGACCGAAACCGGGACGAAGCCCGGAGGGCTGGCCCGCCTTGGCGGCGTTACGGACAGAGATGTGGACGTATCCGGATGCAACTGACATGGAATGCTTACCTCAATGTGAAATGGCCGTCTCCGCGGCCCGAATGCTGACTTCCCCGCTTGCACAGATCGGGGAGGGGCGCCCGACGCTGGGCTAATGGGCGAATGCCTAAAGAACTTCGGTGGGTGGGAAGGTCAGGCGTGCATTCGACAACAGCGCATGTCGGCAGCAGCGGATGTGCTGGGCCAATATTCTGCGGCTGCAGGTGCTGTTGAGTTCTTGTTCACATTGGAAGTGTGACGCGTAACAATGCCAACTTGCAAGTAACAATGGACCGATTCGTCCGCATTGTGAGACAAACCGGCAAATTGTGCTGCACGTCACTATTTCGGAAGCGGGAAATAATTTGACCGCTTATGTCGGCAGACGGCTCGGATTCCGACTCCTACAGAATAATCTTCGAGGAACCGCTCATCTGCCGAATGCAGTCGAAATTCAACCGTTTGACGTGGAATCCACGCCAGGGGCTGACCGCATGTCCAGCCGGCGTCCCGCCTCCAGCAGAAATTTTCCCCTAAAAATTCCGGAGCGGCGGAGGCAGGACGGTTCGCCCCAGGTTGAGGCCGGCATGTCAGTTAGTGCTGGTACCCGGGTTGGGGGTGGTGGCGGTACCGGATGCAGCCAGCTGGATGGCCTGCGCTGTGTAGGTGTCTGAATCCTTGAGGGCCGTCACGCGGACGCTGGCGCCGGAGGTTACGTTGGACAGGCCCAGCGTGCTGCCGGTGGAACTTCCGCCCCGCTGCCGCATCCCCTGGGTCACCTGCACGTCGGAGCCGACCGTATAAGTGCGGGAAAAGCCGTCTTCACTCTTTACAGTCATGGACGTGCCCGATATCTCCGTCACGGTGCCCGTCTGGCCCGCCATGGTGACGTAGCTGGAGTCCTGGAGGACCACATATTCGGAGTGGACTGCCGCGTTGAGGCCGGCGGCACCCATGCCCAGTCCACCGGGGCCGCCATCCATCCCCATGCCGCCGTCGATGCCACCTGCCATACCCCCCAGGCCATCTTGTCCGTCCGGGCCGGTCATGCCGGCCTGCCCTCCCGGGCCGAACTGGCCCGTGCTGCCGGTGCCTTGGCCATTGTTCGCTGAAGCCGTTCCACTCCCGGTCCCGGCAGCGTACGCACCGGCGCCGGCTGCCGCGGCCACTACCACCGCAGCGCCGCCCACCAGGAGGCCTTTCTTCCCGATCCAGTTCCCTTTGCCTGCCCGGGTCGAAGTGCCCGGTGCGGACTGCTGGGGTGCGCCCCATCCCGTGCCGGCGTTTGGCGCATCAGTGTGTCCCGCCGTCGTACCCCATCCTGGGGAAGGCGAACCGGGAACAGGTGCGCCCCATCCCTGCGCAGGCTGCTCCTGCACTGCGTGGTCCTGCGGTGTCTGTCCCCGCGGGGCCGCATCCTGAGCGGCGTCCAACCGGCCGGCGCCGTCCGCTGCGCCTTCCCAGATTGGTGCCGGCCCGCCCTTCTGCTCCCAGCCTTGCCCGGCGGGGCGCCCCTGATCGCTGCGGGCGGGGGCGCCCGGGTAGGCGCTGTCTTGCTGATCCATGGCTTTCTCCAAGAAGTTGTAGCTATTGGTGTTGGTGCTGTTGTCCCAACAGGCTCTGCCGCTTTGCTGTGCGGGGGCTGTGCGGCGAGGCAAGCCTTCCTGTGACCTGGGCCTGCCTGTGACCTGGGGCCTGCGGCCCGCACCCGGAAGGCATCACCTCGCCCCACCCACAGGTGGCTAGGCTGGAGCTCACAGCCGGAACACAGCAACAGCAAAGCATCGGCAAACCGACAGATCGGAGAGTTGTCCCATGGCATCCCCGCACCCCATGACCAACAACCTTCCCCAGCTCACCCACCCGGACGGTTCCCCGATCCGCGCCTTGGTGGTGGATGACGAGCCCAGCCTGTCGGAGCTGATGAGCATGGGCCTGCGCATGGCCGGCTGGTCCGTCGCCGTGGCCGGGGACGGACCCACTGCCGTCAAGCTCGCCAAGGACTTCCACCCGGATGTCCTGGTACTCGATGTCATGCTGCCCGGGTTCGACGGCGTGGAGCTGCTGGGCAGGATCCGCGCCTTCGCGCCGGAGGTGCCCGCGCTCTTCCTGACGGCCAAGGACGACGTCCAGGACCGCATCGTGGGGCTGGCCGCCGGCGGGGACGACTACGTCACCAAGCCCTTCAGCATGGAGGAAGTCCTGCTCCGCCTGCACCGCCTGGTGCAGCGTTCCGGGGTGGCCGCCATGGACACCGCCGAGCTGGTGGTGGGCGATTTGGTCCTCAACGTGGACACCCGGGAAGTCACCCGTGCCGGGGACGACGTCCAGCTGACGGCCACACAGTTCGAACTTCTCCGCTACCTGATGGAAAACCCCAAGCGCGTGGTCAGCAAAGCCCAAATCCTTGACCACGTATGGGATTACGACTTTGGCGGCCAGGCGAACATCGTGGAACTGTACATCTCCTACCTGCGCAAGAAGATCGAAGCCAACCATCCGCCGATGATCCACACGGTGCGCGGGGCGGGCTATGTCATCAAACCCGCAGACTAGCCAAGGAAACGCATGTCTTCGCTTTCCGGTGTCCCCCGGCCCACCGGCCGGTCCTGGTTCAATCCCTCCACCTGGCACCTCCGGACCCGCCTGATCCTGCTGTCCATGGCCCTCCTGGTGGCCATCTCAGGCGCCATCGGGGTGGTCAGCTACGCCTCCATGGACGTAGTCCTCACCAACCAGCTGGATGCACAACTGATGCTGGCATCCCGCGGCCGGCCGCCGGAAGGCAACCCCTCCGGGCGTCCCGATCCCCTGGATGCGCGCGGGCAGAGCGTGGGCACGCTCAACGCCAGGGTGGTGAACGGACAGATCAGCCGGGAAGCGGGTTTCCTCTCCTCTGATGCCACCCGCACGGCGCTGACCTCCCGTGACGTGGCTACCCTTCAGGCACTGCCCCACAACGGCGTGCCGGTGAACCGCGAGCTGTCCAACGGCGACTACCGGCTGATGGCCACCGAAACCCCCTACGGCGATGTGGTGATCACCGGCCTGCCCCTTGCAACGAAACAAAGCACCGAGGCTTCTCTGGTCCTGACCATGGTGCTGGTATCGCTGGGCGGCCTGGTCCTCATCGGGCTTGCCGGAACTGCGCTGATCCGCCGGACCATGCGGCCACTGGAACAGCTCTCCGATGTCGCCACCAGAGTTTCCAAACTGCCCCTGGACGCAGGCGAGGTGGCGCTCGCCGTGCGCGTGCCACCCTCTGCGGCCCATCCCACCACCGAGGTGGGCAGCGTGGGCCACGCCCTGAACCTGATGCTGGACAACGTCTCCAGTGCGCTGGAAGCCCGCCAGCGCAGCGAGATGAAGGTGCGCCAGTTTGTTGCGGATGCCTCCCACGAACTTCGAACGCCCTTGACAGCTATCCGCGGGTACACGGAGCTGATGCGCATGACCGAACCCCTGACGGAGGACGGCCAGAAGTCGCTGGGCCGGGTTCAAAGCCAATCGGAACGCATGACGGCGCTGGTGGAGGACCTGCTGCTGCTGGCAAGGCTGGATGAAGGCAAGGCCAGCGAAACCACGGACGTGGACCTGACCCAGCTGGTGGTGGAAACCGTCAGTGACGAGAAGGTCATGGCCCCGGACCACACCTGGCAGCTGCAGTTGCCCGACGAACCCGTCGTGGTCCGCGGGGACAACACGCAGCTCCACCAGGTGTTGGCGAACCTGCTGTCCAACGCCCGGAAGCACACGCCGGCCGGTACCACCGTCACCACCGGCGTGATGCGCTCCGCGGATGGAAGCGTAGTGGCCACGGTCACCGACGACGGGCCGGGCATCCCGCCGGAGTTCCAGGGGAAAATCTTCTCGCGCTTCACCCGGGCGGACGCTGCCCGTTCGGGAACAGAAGGCTCCGGCGCCGAGGGTTCCTCAGGCCTGGGGCTGTCGATAGTGGAGTCCATCGTCATGGCCCACGGCGGGACCGTGGAACTGGTCTCACGGCCGGGCCGGACCGAGTTCGCGGTACGGCTTCCGGCCGGTGGTTCCGCCTCCCCCTGACTTACACAGGCACGTCACAGGTTGTGCCTAAAACCCACAAATCCGGCAGCGCCACTCTTGATGCATGACGCTCACCGATTCCACTTCAGGAACCCTGCAGGACGCCGCGGTGACACCGCCGGGCAGCGCTGCCCGGGGACGTACCGCACGGCGCGCCCCCGTGGACACCCGCACCGCCGTCCCAGTCCTTGATGTCACCATCCCCGTCTTCAACGAGGAGCGCGACCTTGAGGAATGCCTCCGCAGGCTCCATGGACACCTGGGCGATACCTTTCCGCACAGCTTCCGGATCACGGTGGCAGACAACGCCAGCACGGACGGAACCCTGAAGATCGCCGAACGGCTGGCCCGTGAATTCCCGGAGGTCGCGGTGGTCCACCTGGATGAGAAGGGCCGCGGGAACGCGCTGCGCAAGGTTTGGCTCGCTTCACCGTCGCCGGTCCTTGCCTACATGGACGTGGACCTTTCCACCGATCTGGCGGCCCTGCCTCCGTTGCTGGCTCCCCTGATTTCCGGACACTCGGACCTGGCCATCGGCACCCGGCTGACCCGCAACTCCCGGGTTGTCCGTGGACCCAAGCGGGAGTTCATCTCGCGCAGCTACAACCTGATGCTCCACTCGCTGCTGGCCGCCCGGTTCAGTGACGCCCAGTGTGGATTCAAAGCCATCCGTGCCGACGTCGCACAGCAGATCCTCCCCTATACCGTGGACAACTCCTGGTTCTTCGACACCGAACTCCTGGTCCTGGCCGAACGCTGCGGCCTGCGCGTCCATGAAGTTCCCGTGGACTGGATCGACGATCCCGATTCCAGCGTGGACGTATTCCGCACCGCGCTGGCCGACGTCCGGGGAATGGCAAGGCTCACCCGCGACCTGGTTTACGGCCGCGTCCCTGTTCCGGAACTCCGAGCGGCCCTGGCACGGGGTCCCCTTCCCGCATCGTCCCGGGCTGATGAACAGACCCTCCGCGGCAGCCTGTTCGGCCAACTGGTCCGGTTCGCCGCCATCGGCGCCGCCTCAACTATTGCCTATCTCCTGATTTTCCTGTTCTGCCGCGGCTTCATGGATCCGCAGCTGGCAAACTTCCTGGCGCTGCTGGTCACGGCCGTGGCCAATACCGGCGCCAACCGGCGCTTCACCTTCGGCATCCAGGGCGGCAACCGCGTCCGGCACCACTTCGAGGGGCTGATCGTGTTCGGCATCGGACTGGTGCTCACCTCCGGGGCGCTCGCCCTGGTCCACCGGACGACGACGCCTGACCGGTGGGCGGAAGTCCTCACCGTTGTGGCGGCGAACCTTGCGGCCACGGCAGTGCGGTTCCTGCTGTTCCGGCTCTGGGTCTTCCGGGGAGCCGGCAGCAAAAAGACCACAGACGCCACCACTTCCACAGAAACGGCAGCATCATGACCTCCACCATCTCAGCGGCCGGCGCCGGCTCAGCTGCCGCCCCGCAGCCCTCCACGTCCAGCAGCCCGGCCTTCGGGGCCGGGGCTGCAAAACCCGGTCCGGGCTGGGCACGCCACGCTTTCGGCGGCCAACCGCGCTGGGTGCGGCCCTCCGCCGCCGCGCTCCTGGTGGCCACTGCGGTCCTGTACCTGTGGAACCTCGCAGCCACGGGCTACGGCAACTCTTTCTACGCGGCGGCAATCCAGGCAGGCACCAAGGACTGGACCGCATTCCTCTTCGGATCGCTCGACGCCGGAAACGCCATCACCGTCGACAAGCCGCCCGCCGCACTGTGGATTCCCGCGCTGGCCGGCCGGATCTTTGGGTTCTCGCCGCTGAGCATGCTGGTGCCGGAGGCATTCATGGGCGTGGCCGCCGTCGGCTTCCTCTACCTGGCGGTCAAGAGGGTTTCCGGACCCGCGGCAGGCCTGCTGGCCGGCGGCGCCCTGGCCCTGACGCCCGTGGCTGCGCTCATGTTCAAGTTCAACAACCCCGACGCCATGCTCACCCTCTGCCTGGTACTCGCGGCATACTTCACCACCCGGGCCATTGAACGGGCGGGCTGGAAGTGGCTGGTTGCTGCAGGAGCCGTGATCGGCCTGGCGTTCCTCGCCAAGATGCTGCAAGGCTTCCTGATCGTTCCGGCGCTGGGACTGGCCTACCTGTGGGCTGCCCCCACCTCGATCAGCCGCCGGCTGGGGCACCTCATGGGCGCCCTGGGCGGCATCATTATGGTGGCCGGCAGCTACATCGCCCTTTTCCAGCTGACGCCGGCCTCGGCACGGCCCTACATGGCCGGCTCCACCACCAACAGCTTCCTGGAACTGACCTTCGGCTACAACGGCCTGGCCCGCATCACCGGCTCAGGCGAAGGCATGCCCGGCGGCGGGGCGGGAGGCGCGGCCGGCGGACCCGGCGGTTTCGGCGGGGGCAACAGCGGATTCGGCGGGGCGGCAGGGCTGCTGCGGATGTTCGGCACGAGCTTTGGCGGCGAAGTGTCGTGGCTGCTGCCCGCCGTCCTCGTCCTGCTGGTGGCCGGCCTGTGGTTCACCCGGCGGGAAGCCAGAACCGCCATGGGCCGTGCGTCGCTGATCCTGTGGGGCGGCTGGCTCCTTGTCACCGCGGGTGTCTTCAGCTTCATGAGCGGCATCGTGCACCCCTACTACTCTGTGGCGCTGGCGCCGGCGATCGCAGCCCTCATTGGCATCGGTGCCGTGGAACTCTGGCGCGGCCGCTCCTACTGGCCAGCCAGGATTGTCCTGGCTGCAACCGTCCTGGGCACCTCCATCTGGTCGGCAGTCCTCCTGGGCCGCGACGCGTCCTGGCTCCCCTGGCTGCGCGTCGCCGTCATCGTCCTCGGCGTCCTTGCCGCCGCCGGCATCCTGCTCCGTGTTGACGCGCTTGGCACCGGACGGTTCCGGCGCGCGGGTGCTGCCGCCGTCGTCGTCGTATCCCTCCTGGCCGGCGGACTTGGGGCGGGTGCCTGGACCCTCGCCACCGCAACGTCCGCACATTCAGGTTCCATTCCGACGTCGGGGCCGGCGGGCCCGGCGGCAGGCGGCTTTGGAAACCGGGCGGCAGGTTTCCGCGGCGGCCGCGCCGACGGCACGGACGCGGCCACCGGAACGAATGGGTTTGACCCCGCAAACCGAATTGATGGCGCACCGGATGCAGCCGGCGGAGCCGCTGGTCCCGGAGGAACCGGCGGCGGCCCCGGTGAAGGAACCGCCGACGCCGCGGTCACCGCATTGCTGTCATCCACCACGACCAAATGGTCCGCGATCGTCAGCGGCGCCAGCCAGGCAGCCAGCCTGGAACTCGCTACCAACACCAACGTCATCGCACTGGGCGGCTGGAACGGCGGAGACCCGTACCCCACCCTCGCCGAGTTCCAGGACATGGTGTCCAAGGGCGAGATCGGGTACTACATCCAGGCCGGCGGCATGGGCGGAGGCGGCATGGGCGCCCGCGGCGGCAACTCGGAGGTGGCAGCCTGGGTCCAGGCCAACTTCCAGGCCCAGACTGTGGGCAACTCCATCGTTTACCAACTCGCAAAGTAGGATGCACCGATAGCCTCCAGGCTCGAACGATCCCGGCAAGCGGTGCAAATCGACGCGCTGCTTGCCGTGACTTCTGTTACCTAAATGTGACTTTGGCTTAATCTTCCTGTACCGTCGATTGGGTGCGGCCCCCGTTCGGGCCGCATATCCCGGGTTGACGCCAAGCTCTGCCGCTTCCCCTGGATTCCGATTGAGCAACGGCAGAGGCGGGGGACCCACCGTCCCGGGCAATGAATGCCCTTGGGGTTAAGCACGTACGTGATCTTTCCGTACGGCCGGATGCCCTCATCCGAACCCGACAGCTAACTCCGCAGGTGTGAGAGGCGATCAATCATGTCCAAAAACACGGCAGAACCATGCCTGCCCGCTAAACACCGGGCCAAGCAAGCGGCAAAGAAAACCACCCTGGGCCAGCGCGCCGCCGTCCTTGCAGCATCGTGCGCGGTGCTGGTTGGGGTAGGCGCGGCCGGGCAGGCCACCGGCAGCATGACCCCGGTGTCATCCACCGAGTCAAGCACGGCAGCGTCCGACGCCCAAATGAGCATCGAGAAGAGCGAGATCCGCTCCAACCCTGTGGAGAGCCCCGCTCCCGCCGCAATCGCCGTAGCACCGCAGGCGGCCGAACCGGCTCCCGCAGCGGCACCTGCCGCCCCCGCGCCGGTCGCGCCAGCCCCGGCACCTGCACCCGAGCCCGCCCCCGCACCTGAGCCGGCACCCGCCGTCGCGGTCAACGATCCCGCCGGTGCCCAGGCTTACGCCGCCAGCCAGTTGGCCACGTACGGCTGGGGACCGGACCAGATGCAGTGCCTGCAGACGCTGTGGACCAAGGAATCGGACTGGACCACTACGGCCACCAACCCCAGCAGCGGTGCGTACGGCATCGTCCAGTCCCTCCCTGCTGAGAAGATGGCCAGCTCCGGCGCCGACTACCTCACCAACTACCGCACGCAGATCAACTGGGGCCTGAACTACATCAAGCTCAGCTACGCCTCCCCGTGCGGCGCCCTGGACTTCCACCTGGCGCACAACTGGTACTAGGCACTGCTCGCCTGCGGCGGTGAGCTGAAGGGGCACCTTCCGCTGAGCCTCCCAGGCAGCAACCGCGGCCCGCATCCATCCGGATGCGGGCCGCGGTGCGTTGAGCTGCAGCGTGTTAAGTCGCCGGGGTTTGGGTCTCGGTGCTCTGGGCTGCGTCAGGCCCGGCGTTCCGCCACGGGATGTACTGCACAGCCCACTTATTGCCGTCCGGATCGGCGAAGTACACGAAGTGGCCCCAGTCCTGCACGTCAACGTCGCTGACATCCACGCCGTTGTTTTTCAGGTAGTCGTGGGCGGCATTGATATCGCTGACCACCATCTGAAGGGTCGATCCCGTACCGGGCGGGGCGTCCGAAAGACCCTCGCCGATGCAGATGGAGCAGGCCGAACCCGGCGGGGTCAGCTGCACAAAGCGGATGTCGTCCGACGGCCGCTCGTCGTAGTCGGCGTTGAAGCCCACCTTGTTGACGTAGAAGTCCTTGGCGCGGTCAACGTCGGACACGGGGACAAACACAAGTTCGAGTTTCCAGTCCATCCGCACAGGCTAGCGGCGCGGCCCGGTCCAAAAAAGGGGGAACGCTACCCTGCGATGCCGTAGAGGCGGTCTCCCGCGTCGCCCAGGCCGGGAACGATGTAGGACTTCTCGTTGAGCTTCTCGTCGATGGAGGCCAGGACGATGTGCACGTTGGCCCCGGACAGCTCCTCCTCCAGCCGGGCCAGGCCCTCAGGCGCGGCCAGCAGGCAGATGCAGGTAACGTCCGACGCGCCCCTCTTGAACAGGAACTTGATGGCCTCGCGCAGGGTGCCGCCGGTGGCCAGCATGGGGTCCAGGACGAACACCTGGCGGCCGGTCAGGTCCTCCGGCAGGCGCTCGGCGTAGGTAATGATGTCCAGCGTTTCCTCATCCCGGGCCATGCCCAGGAAGCCTACCTCCGCGGTGGGGACCAGCTTGGTCATGCCTTCCAGCATGCCCAGGCCTGCGCGCAGGATGGGAACCACCAGCGGAGTGGGCTTGGTGAACGCCGTGCCAATGGTGGTGCTGACAGGCGTCTCGATGGTGACAGGCTCGGTGCGGACCTCCCGCGTGGCTTCGTAGGCCAGCAGGGTCACCAGCTCTTCCGTCAGCTGGCGGAAAACCGGCGACGGCGTGTTCTTGTCCCGCAGGACGGTGAGCTTGTGGGCGACCAGGGGGTGGTCAACAACGAGAGTACGCATCCCCCAAAACTATCATCCGGCCGTGTCCTTGTTTTGGCTGCCTCGGGCGTGCTCCTTGCCGCCGTCGTGGTGGTGGTGCACTTCCTCGGCAACCACATCACGGACAATCGGATGGTCGAATGACGGCGCCGCCCCGGCGTGCTCCCGCCGGCGGACCAGGTGGAACAGCCTGTGCGCCAGGATCACCACGCCCACCCAGGTCAGCCCCAGCAACCATCCGGCCATGACGTCGGTCAGCCAGTGGTGGCCAAGGAAGACGCGGCTCAGCCCCATGGCGATTATGAAGATCGTGCCCGCCGTGATGGCCGTGACGCGCACCAGCACGGCCTGGAACTGGAGGCAGACCAGGTAGACCACCAGGCTGATCACTACCGTGGTATTCAGGGTGTGGCCGCTGGGGAAGGACGGCGAATCCTCATAAGGGGGCACCGCGTCCGCGTGGTCCGGGCGGGTGCGGCCCACCAGTTTCTTGCCGAAGGTGGTGGCCATGATGGAAACTCCCGCCGCACCGCCGATCAGGAGGAGCGGGCGCCAGTTCCGGCTGAGGAACGTCAGCCAGGCAGTGAGGATGCTGGCAAGGATGGGCATGCCGACGCCGCCGCCTATGTTGGTGAAGCCGGTAACAAAGGCATCAAGTCCGGGACTGCGGAGGCTCTCGGCCAGGGCCAGGGCGGGCTTGTCCAGGTTGGCCAGGCCCGCAGAATCCACCACATCGTCGTACACCTCCGCGCCCAGCAATGCCAGGGACACGATGATCACGCCGCCCACGAGGATGGTGAGGAGCAGCGCGGCGTAGGGCTTGAACCAAAGACCCAGACGATCCCGAAGAGTGTCCATGGTGCCTCCCTGCGTCGGCAAGTAACCTGAATATCCCGAAACTATCATTGACCCATGCCGTTGCCCGAAAAGAAACATGATGCCTGGATGGGCCTTGCCCTGGCGGAGGCCCGGCGGGCACTCGCCACGGAGGATGTTCCCATCGGCGCCGTGGTGATTGGGCCCGACGGCGACGTGCTGGGTTCCGGCCGAAACCAACGGGAGGAACTGGGTGACCCCACGGCCCATGCCGAGGTGGTGGCCATCCGGGAAGCGGCGGGACGGCTCCAGGAACGGGCACGGCTCGACGGCGGCCGTGGCGACGGCTGGCGGTTGTCCGACTGCACGTTGGTGGTCACCTTGGAACCCTGCGCCATGTGTGCCGGTGCGATTGTCCTGGCCCGGATCCCGCGGGTGGTGTTCGGGGCCTGGGACGAGAAAGCCGGCGCCGCAGGGTCCGTATTCGACATCCTGCGGGAACGCCGGCTGAACCACTGGGTGGAGGTGTACCCGGGGGTCCGTGAGGAGGAGTGTGCCTTGTTGCTGCGCGAGTTTTTCGCGAGGCACCGGAGCAGCCTTTAGTGCAGTTCCTGCGCTGCCGTTCGGTGGCTGCCGCCAGTTCGATGCCGCTCCCGGCGCCGCCGCTCCCGCCGCCAGCCCTTCTGTCAGTCCCGTTCCGACAGCAGGGCCAGCACTCCCCTGGCCGTGCTGTTCCAGTCCGGAAGCCTCGTCCGAGCCTCCAGCGCCGTTGCCCGCCAGCTCTCCCTGGTTCCCGCGTCCTCAAGCCATAGGCGCAGAACCCCGGCCAGCCGCCCGGGGCTCTCCTGCCCACCTTCCGGAAGTGGCAGCGCTGCCCCGGGAAGCAGCGGTCCGCCGCTAGCAGTCTTTAATCCGGCCAACCCCAGCGCCTCCACCGCCCCCGTCCCTTCGCGGACCAGAACGGGAATGCCATGGGCCAGCGATTCAGTGACAGCCATGCCAAAGGCCTCTTGCCGGGACACCAGGAGGCTGAGATCCGTCCGTGCCCATTCAGCGTCCAGCGCTTCGCCCGCGAGCTCGCCCGTGAGCCGCACCCGGTCCTCCAACCCATTCTCCGTGATTGCAGCCCGGACTTCCCGTGCATAGTCGGGGTCAGCGTGGTCCGACCCCACGAAGGACGCAGTCCATGGGAGGTCGTGGACCTGGGCCAAGGCCTCGACAGCCAAAACCTGGTCCTTGTTGGGCAGCAACGCGGCTACGTATGTAAGGTGCGGAGGCTGTGAACCCCTGGCCAGCGGTGCGGGCTCGACACCTGGAAGGGCAACGCCGGGCTGTGGAAGGCCGCGTTCCTGCAGCCTCGTTGCCGCCCATGTGCTGGTGCAGATCACGCCGGTTGCGGCCCGCAGCGCCCTGGCCTCATCTGCAAGGGCTGCTTTCCCTGAACTTTCGGGCACCGGCATATGCACCAGGACCCATATTTCCTGTCCCGTCCTGGCCGCCGAGTCCAGCTCAGCCGGGGCACCAACAGCCACCAGCCCGTCAACGATCACCACTGCCCGTCCGGGACCCGCAGCAGGTTCTCTTCCTTCGAGGAGGGTGCCCAGCCGGCGTCGTTCCGTGGCGCCGGCTTGCGGCCAATCCCCCTCAACACTGATGACGTCCACCTTGGCGCCAAGTGCCCGCAACCCTGCAACCAGGCGGGCGTTGTAGACGTTGCCGCCCGAGCTGTGGCGGATGTTGCCGGGGACCAGCAGCCGGATGTGGCGCACGGTCAGGCGGTGATGTCCAGGGAGTAGGCGGCCCACGCGTCCGGATTCTCGCGAAGGGTGACGTCGATGCCTGCGAGTTCGCGGCCGTCATCGGTGTCCTTGATCCGGGCGGCGACCTTCTTGGCGACGTATTCGGCGAGTGCTTCCGTGGTGCTGAGCTTGCCTTCGAAATCCGGGTGCTCATCCAGGTTCTTGTAGTTCAGGCCGGCGAGCACTTCCTCGATGATGGTTCCGGCGGCACCGATATCCAGGACGATCGCGTCGTCGTTCAGGGCGCGACGACGGAAGGTCACCTCGGCGACGAAGGTTGCCCCGTGGAGTCCCTGGGCGGGCCCGAAGGCTTCGCGCGGAAGACTGTGGGCGATCATGAAGTGGCGGCGAACGGTCAGGCTGAACATGGGTTACCTCAAGTTTTCGGAGTCGGGGGTTGCTGGGCTGGATGCTGGATTGGAGGCGGGGTATTCGACAACGTGGCACAAGGCTTCCAAAGTGCCGTCCGCCAGGCTTTGGACGACACCAGGCAGGTCCTCGAAGCGGGATGATCCGGTCAGGAATGCGTCGAAGACGGGATCCTTGAGCAGCGACACGGCGAGGTCCAGGCGGTCGGCATTGGTGCGGCGGTGGCGCCTGGCCCGCGCCACCATGCCTACCTGGCTGGCCCTGATGGACAGCCGCCGCGCGTGGAAGTCCTCCCCCAGCGGGATAGTGACTTCCCGGTTGGCATACCAGGACATTTCGATAACGTCGCCTTCGTCACCGGCGAGCTGCAGGCTGCGTTCCAGGCCTTCCTGCGAGGCCGAGCAGTGGAACACGATGTCGCAGTCGGACTGTGCGTCGTCCGGATGTGCGAAGTCCACTCCCAGGGTGTCCGCGAGCTGCTTCCTGCCCGGATCCAGGTCGACCAGTTGCAGGCGTTGCAGCGGGAACGTGCGCAGGAGCGTGGCCACCGTGCCGCCCACCAGGCCCGCACCGACGACGGCCACTCTGTCACCCAGCCGCGGACCGGCTTCCCAGAGCGCGTTGACTGCTGTTTCCACCGTCCCGGTGAGGACCGCACGCCGGGAGGGGACGTCGTCGGGAATCCTGGTCAAGGCGGCCACCGGAAGCACATAGAGGTCTTGGTGGGGGTTCAGGCAAAAGACCCGGCGGCCCTTCCACTCTTCGGGTCCTTCCTCCACGACTCCGACGGACAGGTAGCCGAATTTCACGGGCCCGGGGAATTGGCCTTCCTGGTGCGGGGCGCGCATTTCCTGGGCGACCCGTGGCGGCACAGCCCCAGCGTGGACCACCATTTCGGTGCCCTTGCTGATGCCGGAGTAGAGGGCACGAACCAGCGCTTCGCCCGGGCCCTGGGCGGGCACCTCCTCGGCCCTGAGCTCGCCGTGCTCCTTGGCGGTGGTCCAGTATGCGGTTGCGTGGATCGGGTTCTGTGAATTTGTCATCTTGCTGATGAATCTAACCGGACGCGCGTGGGCGGGGAAAGTCCGACGTCGTATGGCCGGGTTTCTTGCCGGGTTTTTCGTCGCTCCCTCGACAAGCGGCGGTACTCCGTTGCGGCGTTTCGCGGCGCGCTTTCACTGCGCGGATTCGTGATGAAGTTGCGCGGACGCGATTTCACTGGGCGGATATTCGTGGCGAAGTTGCGCGGATTCGTGGCGAAGTTGCGCGGGCGCGATTTCGCGGCAACGTACCCTGCACCTCCCGATGCGCATCTTCCCTGGCATCACCCGATGCGCGCATCCTCTCTGGCGTATCAAGAGACAAGATACTGGTGGAGCGCTTCCTCGAGAAGGCTTCGCTGTTCAAGGAGGGCTGGTTCTTTGCTGAAGCCCAGTTCTTCGGGCAGCCTCCGTCTTTCGGGCAGGCTGTACTTTTCGGGCAGCTGCGGTTCACCTTGCAGGCTGAGCTTTTCGGGTCGGCTCCGTGCGCGTTCCAGGAACCCGGCAGGCCATTGGGGTGGTTCCCAGTCCTGGTGTTCGCTGGGGTAGTGGCGGCCGGAGGGTGAGGTCCAGCCGGGTGGTTCATTCTTCGTGGCGGGGGTGGGTTTCCAGCCGGTGGTGTGGCGGAGTTTGTGGTGTTTCGGGCAGGGCTGTCCCAGGTTGCTGATCCCTGTGGTGCCGCCGTTGGCCCAGGCGAGGATGTGGTCGGCGTC
>NZ_JBPFDN010000017.1:0-68791 GCF_059414985.1 Arthrobacter sp. SAFR-044
CTCGTCGCCCGCTTCGTACCCGTCGGAGTCCCCGTCCCCGAATGCGACGGACCCTCAACACCAACATCACCCGTGGCGGCCGACGCGGCGACTGGCACGACCGCTGCGCTCAATGCAACCAGAAGGGCTGTCAGCAGCGCGTGGAGCCGCAGGTTCCGCCACCTGCGTTGTCGAAGACCAGCCGTGCCGCTGCCACCCCATCTGACGAAAGGCCAGGAAGTCTTGCGCGTCAGCAACCGCGCACGTTCGTTGTAGGTTGGCATGAGGGCTCCGATCTTTGTTTATACCTGTCTGTTTTGCAGCTTTAACCGCGGCCAGTCCGGAAAGTGGTGTTTTCTCGTTAAGGCCATCTCAAGGGCGGGCGCAAGCGGGGAGGCAAACCGGCTGATGTCGTGGGACCTGTCCTGCTGTCCACGTTCAGCATCCCGGTGATCCTCCAAGACGGCGGCGAACGGGGACCCACAGCGGCGTCTTTTTCCCTGCAGGGCTGTTGCACCTCAACCAGGCCGAAGCAGGGTACCCGCACGAGGCTGCCGATGGTGTGATTAACGGTGTGCCCGCAGGCGATGACAATCTTCTGGACGATGCGGTCTTCGTACGAAGCACCAACTGCGCATGGCCCTTTAGTCTCCCCCATGCCGTAGAGCGTATGGTCCGCCCCCTAGGGGAGTCCTGAGTAGCCGGTACCCGCTTTTCCAGCAACATCAATCCGCTTTAGGTAAGTACGGGGTTTACGACGCGGCTCCTTGGATAGGGATAGGGGTTTTTGGCTGCACTCTTTCCCGCATCTCTGCGTGTTCACGTAAGACCGCGGCGGCTGGTAGGGCAGAAGAACGCAGATTGTATCTGGCACCCCCAACCCCTGAAACGGCGTTATTGGCGACGGCAGGGGGGAAAGCTCGCGGAAGGAGGCGCCTGACCGCACGGCAGCCTCTTCGCTCACTTGGCCTGGGCGCAGAATTGTTTTCCAGCGCCCGCTTCGCTTCCGGGATATCCAGGAGGACGGAGCTCAAAGTCGCCGACGTTCTGTTCAACCTGTAGAACGAAAGACACTATGCTGTACGCATGACCTTCACCAAGACCGTGGCCATCGCCGTCCCGCTCGAAGCCGAGCTTGTGGACCAGATCCGTGCCATCGACCCCTCCATCACCGTCCTCTATGAGCCCGACCTCCTGCCGCCGGAACGCTTCCCAGCCGACCATGCAGGCGATCCCGCCTTTCAACGGACAAAGGAACAGGAAGACCGCTACTGGGCCATGCTCAACAGCGCCGAGGTGCTGTACGGCTTTCCCAACGAGAGCCCTAACGGCCTCGCCCGCACCGCAAAGGAAAACCCCAGACTGGAGTGGGTCCATGCCATGGCAGCCGGCGCGGGCGGAGCCGTCAAGGCATCCGGGCTCGGCCAGGAGATCCTGCAAAAGTTTAAGATCACCACCTCCGCCGGGGTCCATGCCCTGCCCCTCGCAGAGTTTGCAGCGATGGGAATCCTGAACGGCTTCAAGCGCAGCGCCGAACTTGCGCAGGACCAGGCCGCGAAGGCCTGGCCCAGCCTCCGGGTCCCCACCCGGCTGGTCAACGGATCGGACCTGGTCATCAGCGGCCTCGGTGAAATCGGACTGGAAACCGCCCGGATCGCGCGGGCACTGGGCATGAAGGTCAGCGGCACCAAGCGGACCGTGGAGCCCATCGACGGAATCGGCCAGGTAGTGGACAACGCCGGCCTCCCCGCCCTCCTGGCCACGGCAGACGCCGTCGTCAACACCCTGCCCGGCACCGCCTACACGGAAAAGCTGTTCAACCGGAACCTGTTCGCCGCCATGAAGCCCGGGACCACCTTCGTCAACGTGGGCCGCGGAACCGTGGTGGACGAGGAGGCGCTGCTGGAGGCCCTGGACAACGGCCAGGTGGGCTACGCCTGCCTCGACGTCTTCGCCGTGGAACCACTGCCGCAGGACAGCCCCCTGTGGAACCATCCCAAGGTCATGGTCTCGCCGCACACCTCGGCCCTCAGCGCCGCCGAGAACCGCCTCATCACCGAACGGTTCTGCAGCAACCTCCGGACGTTCCTCGACGGCGGGGACCTCCCCCACCTCGTGGACACGGTCCACTTCTACTAGGACGCGGCGGAGAACAGGTGCGCATCGCAAGACTAAATACAGCAGCAGGCCCGCAGTACGCCGTTGAACGCGACAGCGGCTGGGACCACATCGTTGACCCGTTTGAGGAAGTTCTCCGCTACACCGGCGGCACCACCGCAAACAGCGAGGCCACATTCCTCGCCCCGGTGACGCCCGCCGTCGTCCTTGGCATTGGACATAACCGGACCTTGAATGACCACCCCCTGCCCATCCAGGCGTGGCATAAGTCCGTCCACACCGTCGCCGGACCCGGCGACGCCATTACCGCAGTCAGGGACCACGGGACGGTGAACGCGGAGGGTGAGCTCGCCGTCGTGATCGGTAAGGCCGCCACACACCTGACCGCCGGGAACGCCCTGGAGCACGTCCTCGGCTACACCTGCGTCAACGACGTCACCAACGTGGACCAGAACGCGGTGGACGAGCGGAA
Source organism: Arthrobacter sp. SAFR-044 (assembly GCF_059414985.1). Lineage (NCBI taxonomy): Bacteria > Bacillati > Actinomycetota > Actinomycetes > Micrococcales > Micrococcaceae > Arthrobacter > Arthrobacter sp. SAFR-044. Next base: position 2,570 of record NZ_JBPFDN010000017.1, read on the forward strand.
CTTCCAAGGCAAGTCCGGCGTCAACTACACACCCCTGGGCCCCTGGATAGAAACTCAAATCCCGGATCCCGAAAAAGTGGCCATCGACGTTTACGTCAACGGGACAGCCCAGGCCACCTCCGGAACCTTCAACCTCCCCTCCTCGGTGGTGGACTGCCTCGTCTACGTCACTTCATGGCTGACCCTGGAACCCGGGGATGTGGTCATGACGGGAGCACCCTCCACAGTGGTACCCGTCGAGCCTGGGGACCGGGTGGACATCGTTGTGGAGGGCATCGGCACCCTGAGCAGCGTCGTGGCCTGACGGGCAGAGTGAGCCAACGCGGCACTTATGATGGATTGCGTTCAGTTGACTGAACGCAACCGCACTCTGCCTTGGCGACCTAAGGAGAATCATGGCCGATTCCCATATCCCCGCGTCATCCGACAAGCCGGGAGCCACCTCGCCGGCGCCGGCCGTTACCCGGGCAGCAGCCGTCCTGGATGCCCTCGCCGCCTCGGCGACCGGCCGCCTCACCTTGAGCGACCTCTCGCGTGAGGTGGGAATTCCCAAGTCGTCCACCTCCAACCTCCTGCTGGCACTGGAGGAGGCCCGGCTCATCAGCCGGCAGGGATCGGAGTTCATGCTGGGCCGCAAGCTGGTGGAACTCGGCGCCGCCTATCTCGGCCGGATGGACGAGGTGCAGGAGTTTTACCGCTACTGCGAGCAGGCCTCCGTCCTTTCCCGCGAAACGGTGCGGATCGCCATGCTGGATGGCACCAACGTTATTTACCTGGCCCGGTATGAGGGCCACCCCGCGGTACGGCTCACGTCCAACATCGGCGACAAGATGCCGGTGTCCCTGTGCGCCGTGGGCAAGGCCCTGATCGCGCGGCTGCGTGACCATGACCTGGAGGAAATGTTCCCGGACGACGCCGAATTGCCGGCGCTCACCCCCAAGTCCCTGCGCACCGGCGCGGAATTGAAGGCGCAGCTGAAGGAGATCCGCGAGCAGGGCTTCGCCTTCGAGGACGAGGAATCGACCACCGGCGTAGTGTGCCTGGCCGTCTCCGTCCCCACCCGCGGAGCCCATGGCCCCAGCCTGGGCCTGTCCGTGACCGCGCTCAAAGCCACGTACACCCCTGAGCAGGGGTCCCAGATGGTCAAGGAACTGCAGGAACTTGCCCATTCGCTGGGCAACCCCATGGGCTAACTCCACCAGCCCCAGGAATTCAAAAACCAAAAACTGTTGCCAGCTGTTCAGCTTGCTGTATTGTGTTCAGCATAGTGATCGGCACAACAGGTGTTGTCGCTATCCCACCAGGCCAACGGGGGCCTGGAGTGCATTAGAGGGAGTTCTCTTGACAACTCGTACTAACTCACCGCAGGCCACTGCGGACGGCGCCGTCGTCGATCCGGACCAGCTGCGAAGGGCAACACTTGCCAGCTCCGTGGGGTCCGCCCTGGAGTACTACGACTTCTACATCTACGGCCTTGCGTCGGCCCTGATCTTCGGCCCGCTGTTCTTTGCCCCGCTGGGTGAGAGCGGAGCGGTCATCGCCTCCTTCGCCACCTACGGCGTCGGGTTCGCGGCACGGCCCTTCGGCGGCGTGGTGTTCGGACATATCGGGGACCGCTTCGGCCGCAAGATGGTGCTGATCCTGACCATCGGCCTGATGGGCCTGTCCAGCTGCGCCATCGGCCTGCTGCCCACTTTTGAACAGGCGGGAATGCTGGGAGCGGTACTCCTGGTGACGCTGCGCATCCTGCAGGGCCTGGGTGCCGGCGCCGAGCAGGCAGGCGCCACCACCCTGATCTCCGAGGTGGCCCCGCGCCGCCGTCGTGGTTTCTTCGCCTCCCTCCCATTCGTTGGCATCCAGCTGGGAACCCTCCTGGGTGCGGGGACCTTTGCCTTGATGGCACTGGCAGACAAGCAGGTCCTACAAGGCTGGCTCTGGCGGGTTCCGTTCCTGGCCAGCATCATCCTGATCGCGATTGCCGTCTTCATCCGCCTCCGCCTCAAGGAGACCCCGGTCTTCCAGGAACTCGAAAAGCACAAAGCGGTGGTCAAGAACCCGGTGGGCCAGATCTGGAAGCACTCCAAGAAGAACGTTCTGGTCGGAATTGGCCTCCGCATGGGCGAAAACGGCAACTCGTCCATCTACTCCGCGCTGCTGGTGTCCTTCATCAGCATGCCGGCCGGCGTCTTCCCCGGCGACAAGTTCATCGGCCCCACCGGCCTGCTGATCGCCGCGGGCTTCGCAGCGGTGTTGGTGGTTGCCTTCGGCGCCCTGTCCGACCGTTTCGGCCGCGTCCCCGTTTACCGCTATGGCGCGCTCTTCCAGGCCGTCATCGCCCTGCCGGCCTTTTACCTGGTGACGCTGGGCAATGTGGCCCTGGTCTGGGCGGTCATGGTGGTGGGCATCGCCCTCGGCGTGCAGTCCATGCTCGGCCCGCAGTGCGCGCTGCTCCCGGAGCTCTTCGGGTCCCAGCACCGCTTCACCGGCGTGGCCCTGAGTCGTGAGCTATCCGCGGTGCTCGCAGGCGGCTTCGCCCCAATGATCGGCGTGGCGCTGCTGGCGGCAACCAACCACTCCTGGCTGGTGCCCGCGCTCTACTCGCTGGTCCTGGCCGCGATCTCGTTCGCTGCCACGTTCTTCACCCCGGAAACCAACGGCCGCGACCTGGTGCTCGTGGAGGACGCCAGCTGAACAACGGCAACGCCGCCCCAACTGGCCCATCATTGAGCTGCGGGACCCCGGAAACCCGGGGTCCCGCAGTCGTTCCTGCCTTCAAAAGTGGGCCACTCTGGCACCGGTCCACGAGTTCGAAGGCTGGCGGCCTGCTATATTCTGTTTTCCCGTCCGGTCCAGGAGAAGGCAGGACACAGCACGTCGAACGGCCCGCCATTGATTCCAAGCAGCGCACACCCAGGATCCACGCCAGGGAAAGCCCCGCACGCCGACTTCCTCAACTGCCCCACAGGATTCGTCGAGTATTACTTCGCGGACGGCATCTTCCGCTGGTCGGACGGGCTGTACCGCATGTATGGATATGAACGGGGCGAAGTGGTCCCTTCCGTTGAGATGGTGCTCCCCCACGTCGAGCCCGAAGACAGGCCAAGGGTCCAGGCCTACTGGGACCACGTGGCCTCCCACGGCGGCCCGTCGTCCATTTATGTGTCCATCCGGGACCGCAAGGACCGCCAGCACAAGTTGCTCTACTCCGCGGACTACATCCTGGACGGAACCACACCGATCGGCGTCTGGGGTGTGGTGGTTGACCTCACCACCTCCATCCACACGGACCGGCACCAGCTGGCCACCGAGGCGGTGGCCGCGTCCGCCCTGAACCGCGCGGTCATCGAACAGGCCAAAGGCATCCTGATGGGACGCACTGGTGTCACTGCCGATCGGGCCTACGAGCTCATCAGCCAACTTAGCCAGGACACGAACCGCAAGGTTTATGCCGTTGCCCAGGACATTGTGGACCGCGCCACCAGCCGCGCCGGCGGGCCGGAGAACAAAGGCCATCCCCTCCTGTAACTGCGGGGCAGTACCACCCTTTTCACAGGACAGTGGAGCAGCGACGGCGTGGACCGCCGTCGTCCGCCTAAAGGGCCAGCCGGGGCCCATCAGCCAGGACAGGCCCGGAACCGACAACGGGCAGGGCATCGGTGAACGCCTCGACGACGGCCATCTGGCCGGTGGAGTCCGGGACACCGGGGTACTGGACATGCGCAACCTCTGCCGGTTCGGCGGCAGCTTCCTCCGAGCGCATGCGGACCAGCGCCACGGCAGAGATCAGGAACCAGGCGACATTGGTGACCACTGAGGGCCACGCGCCGTGCAGGGTCCCGTTGATGATGAAGGCAACCGAACCGAACAGGTTGGCCGTCTGGAAGCCCTTCCCGGCCTTCAGCCACCCCATGGAAACAGACAGGTAAGCACTGAGAATCGCAACCGCGCCTGCCCAGCCGGCAATTTCCCACAGCAGTTCCATGGCGTCCTTCCAAGGTGCCTGCGCAGTATCAGGGCAGGGCTTAAGAGGTGGTTCAAGGTTGGGTTTTGCCGGATGCCGCTCCATAAGAACCTGCATCATCCAGCTCTGCGTTGACTCGAGCCCTGTTCGGGCGAGGACCTCTTACGCTGGCCGGCGGCATAATCATATCCCGCGCCCGGGCACCGCTTTTACCGGCGAAACGTGATACTCCCCACGTCTGGACAAGACCCCCGGCGCGTAGCACGATCGAAGCTGTGACCAGCAGTCCCGTCTCCGACCCGTACCTCCGCGAACTCACCCAGCTGAGGCACGTCAAAGACCGGATGGACCGCGAATATGCGCAGCCGCTGGACGTCGAATCGCTGGCGAAGGACGTGCACATGTCCGCTGGCCATTTCAGCCGCCGCTTCAAGCTGGCCTACGGCGAATCCCCGTACAGCTACCTCATGACCCGCCGGATCGAACGGGCCATGGCGCTGCTCCGCAAAGGCGACCTCAGCGTCACGGACGTGTGCTTCGCCGTCGGCTGCTCCTCGCTGGGCACCTTCAGCACCCGCTTCAGTGAACTGGTAGGCATGCCGCCGAGCGTCTACAAACAGGAGGCAGCGGAGGCGACGGCGGGAATCCCGGCGTGCGTGGCGAAACAGGTGACCAGACCGGTCAGGAATCGAGAAGCGCCGGCCCGTGAGCCGTCACTAGCATGACTGATATGGACATCAACATTTCCTCAACCTTCCTTCCCGCCACCGATCCCGACGCTTCCCTCGCCTTCTACCGCGACGCGCTCGGCTTCGAAATCCGCAACGACGTGGGCCGCGGCACCATGCGCTGGATCACCGTGGGCCCCGCCGGCCAAAAGGACGTTTCCATCGTCCTGCACCCTCCGGCCGTGGACCCGGGCATCACAGAAAGTGAGCGCCGCACCATCACCGAGATGATGGCCAAAGGCACTTATGCCACGATCGTCCTCTCCTCCCCCGATGTGGACGCCGCGTTCGCCAAGGTAGAGGCAACCGGCGCGGACGTGGTGCAGGAACCCATCGACCAGCCATACGGCATCCGCGACTGCGCGTTCCGCGACCCCGCCGGCAATACGGTCCGCATCAACCAGCAGCCCTAGGCATATAAACAGACACGTATATAACGGACGACGCCGGAGGGCGGCTGCCAGCGCAGCTTCCCCTCCGGTGCCGCTCCAGGAAGAAGGGGGACACCTTGAGCACGGAAGCAGACATGGACACCAGGCAGACGGGGCACGTTGCAGACAGCCACGACCTGATCCGGGTGGAGGGCGCCCGGGAAAACAACCTGAAGGACGTGAGCCTGGAGCTGCCCAAGCGGCGCCTCACCGCGTTCACGGGAGTGTCCGGCTCCGGCAAGAGCTCGCTGGTGTTCGCCACCATCGCCGCGGAGTCGCAGCGGATGATCAACGAAACCTACAGCGCCTTCGTCCAGGGGTTCATGCCCAACCTGGCGCGGCCGGACGTGGACCGGCTGGAGGGATTGACCACGGCCATCATCGTGGACCAGGAGCGGATGGGCGCCAATCCGCGCTCCACCGTGGGCACCGCCACCGACGCCAACGCCATGCTGCGGATCCTCTTCAGCCGGCTCGGTAAACCCTACGTCGGCCCGCCCACGGCCTTCTCCTTCAACGTCCCCACCCGCAAGGCCAGCGGCATCATGAGCACCGAAAAGGGGGGCCGGGTGGAAAAGAACGTGGTCCGCCAGGTGACCTACCTGGGTGGGATGTGCCCGCGCTGCGAAGGCATGGGGAACATCAGCGACATTGACAGGGCGGCGCTGTACGACGACTCCAAGTCCCTGAATGAAGGCGCGCTCACCGTTCCCGGCTACTCCATGGACGGCTGGTATGGCCGCCTCTTCGAGGGCATGGGCCTGCCCATGGACAAACCGATCGCCAAGTTCACGGCGAAGCAGCTGGACACGATGCTGTACGCGGAGCCCACCAAGATCAAGGTGGAAGGCGTCAACCTCACGTTTGAAGGCGTCATCCCCAAGATCCAGAAGTCCATGCTGTCCAAGGACGTGGAGGCCATGCAGCCGCACGTGAAGCGGTTCGTGGAGCGCGCCGTCACGTTCGCCACCTGCCCGGACTGCGGCGGCACCCGGCTGACTCCCGACGTGCTCGCTTCAAAAATCAACGGCAGGAACATCGCGGACCTCTGTACGATGCAGATCAACGATCTGGCCCAGTGGATCCGGGAACTGGATGAACCATCGGTCCGGCCCCTGCTCGCCGGGCTGCGGGACCTGCTGGATTCGTTCGCCGAGATCGGCCTGGGCTACCTGTCGCTGGACCGTCCCGCCGGCACGCTCTCCGGAGGGGAAGCGCAACGGACCAAGATGATCCGCCACCTGGGCTCCTCCCTCACGGACGTCACCTATGTTTTCGACGAGCCCAGCATCGGCCTGCATCCCCACGACATCGAGCGGATGAACACGCTCCTGCTGCAGCTGCGGGATAAGGGCAACACGGTCCTGGTGGTGGAGCACAAGCCGGAGATGATCGCCATCGCCGATCACGTCGTCGACCTCGGCCCCAAAGCGGGCACCGGCGGGGGCGAGATTGTCTACGAAGGCGATGTGGACGGGCTGCGTTCCAGCGGCACCATCACCGGCCGGCACCTGGACGACCGCGCCCGCGTCAAGGACTCCGTCCGGAAGGCCACCGGCGCGCTCGAGGTCCGGGGCGCCTCAACGAACAACCTGCAGGACGTCGACGTCGATGTGCCGCTCGGCGTGCTCTGCGTGGTGACGGGCGTGGCCGGCTCCGGGAAGAGCTCCCTGATCCACGGCTCGCTGGCAAAGCGGGAGGGCGTGGTGGTCATCGACCAGGGCGCCATCAAGGGCTCCCGGCGCAGCAACCCGGCCACCTACACGGGGCTGCTGGAGCCGATCCGGAAGGCCTTCGCCAAGGCCAACGGCGTGAAGCCGGCACTGTTCAGCTCCAACTCGGAGGGCGCGTGCCCCACCTGCAACGGCGCCGGCGTGATCTTCACCGAACTGGGTGTGATGGCCACGGTCGAGTCCACCTGTGAGGACTGCGAGGGGCGCCGCTTCCAGCCCGCCGTCCTTGAATATACTTTGGGCGGCATGAATATCGCCGACGTCCTGGACCTGTCGGTGGACGCGGCACTGGCGTACTTCGCCGACGGTGAAGCCAAGACGCCCGCCGCCCACAAAGTCCTCGAACGCCTGGCGGATGTGGGCCTGGGCTACGTCACCCTGGGCCAGCCGCTGACCACCCTGTCCGGCGGCGAGCGCCAGCGGCTCAAGCTGGCCACCCAGATGGCGGAGTCCGGGGACGTCTACATCCTGGATGAGCCCACGGTGGGGCTGCACCTGGCGGACGTCCAGCAACTGCTGGGGCTGCTGGACCGGCTGGTGGACTCCGGCAAGTCCGTGATCGTCATTGAGCACCACCAGGCGGTGATGGCGCACGGTGACTGGATCATCGACATCGGTCCCGGAGCAGGGCACGACGGCGGCAGGATCGTTTTCGAGGGCACCCCGGCCGACCTGGTGGCGGGGCGGGCCACGCTCACCGGCCAGCATCTGGCAACGTATGTGGGTGCCTAGAGCCGCCCCAGAGCAGGACCGCCCAGGGTGCACCGGCGGAAGCCGCGGCCAGCAGGATGCCCGGCAGCAGCGGGTGGCCACCAGGACGGCGGGATTTCAATGCCGGGCTGGCCTACGCTGGCCGTATGCCCCAAAAGTTCCGGTACGACGTCGAGATCCTGCATCTGCTGGTGTCCCCCGCGCACGCCTATTTCGGCCGTGCCCGGGACGGTGCCGCCGACGTTCCCACCACTGATGCTCCGCAGGCTGAGGTGGTGGCCGGCAAGGGCATCGTGGGCGACCGGTTCTTCGGGAAGGCGGCGCACATGGACGCCGCGGTGACCCTGTTGGCCGTCGAGTCGCTGGAAGCCATCGCCGCGGAGTTGGGCGCGGCGCCGTTCGATCCCCTGCTGACCCGCCGGAACGTGGTGCTGCGCGGAGCGCAGCTGGTCCCACTGTTGGGGCAGGACTTCGTGCTGGAGTCCTGCGGCTCTTCGGTGACCCTCCATGGCGGCCGGCATGCCCAGCCCTGCGCGTGGATGAACGAGATGCTGGCGCCCGGTGCCCATCCGGCCATGCGGGGCCGCGGGGGCATCCGCTGCCGGGCCGTCTCCAGCGGATTGCTGCACCGCGGCCCGGCCGTGCTGGTCAGCCCCGTGCCGCTGGACCCGGCGCAGGCAGGCGAGGCGAGCGTCCTCCGGCCCTCAAGGCTCCCGTAGCCAAGGGGCTCCCCCGGGGCCCAAGCGTACGACGGCGTCACGCACGGCACGCTTACGGCCCACCTGAGGCGGGGAAGCCCCGGAAACCCGGGATCCCGCCGTCGTGCACTGCCTGAAAGCATGCCCGGCGTGACGCTTCCGCACCCTACCTTTTCCGGTGGATGGACTTGTAGCTCAGGTAGGCGTTGAGGCCCTCGATCCCGTACTCGGTGCCCAGCCCGGAGTCGTGCCGGCCGCCGAACGGGGCGGCGTGGTTGGAGGCGAAAAAGTTCAGTCCCACCGATCCCGTGTCCATCCGGTCCGCCACCGCGAGCGCGGCGTCCTCGTCCCGGCCGAACACCAGGCCGCCCAGGCCGAATTCGGTGTTGTTCGCCAGCGCCACTGCCTCGTCGACGCTGCCGCCGGCGTCGTTGTATTTGAGGATGGTGATCACCGGCCCGAAGATCTCCTCGCGGGCTATCCGCATGTCCGGGGTGACGTCGGCGAACACCGTGGGCTCCACGAAGTAGCCGTTCTCCAACCCCGCGGCAAGCGAGGCAGGGCGCCCTCCGGTGGTGGCGCGGGCGCCTTCAGCCCGCCCGGACTCGACGTACTCCATGACGGTCCGGTACTGCGATTCGGTGGCGCAGGGGCCAAACACCGTATCGGGATCAAGGGGGTCGCCCTGTTTCCCGGCGGCGATGGTGGCCGTGACCATGTCCACTACCTCGTCGTACCGGCTGGCCGGGGCCAGGATGCGGGTGGAGATGTAGCAGGTCTGCCCGGTGTTGCGCATGGAGGACTTGATGAGCACCCGGGACATGGCGTCCAGGTCCGCGTCCGGCAGCACGATGGCGCTGGACTTCCCACCCAGTTCCAGCGTGACCGGGCGCAGCAGCTCACCGCAGGCCGCGGCAATCTTCCGGCCCACCGGCGTCGAGCCTGTGAACGCCACCTTGGCCACCCCGGGGTGCTTGACCAGCACGTCGCCCAGGCGGCCGGAGCCCGTGACCAGGTTGACGACGCCGGCCGGGACGCCTGCAGCGGCAATGGCATCGATGATCACCCGGATGGACAGCGGGGTGGGCGACGCCGGTTTGATCACCACGGTGCAGCCGGCCAGCAGCGCCGGCGCCAGCTTGATCATCACCAGGTTGATGGGGAAGTTCCACGGGGCAATGAGCGCGCACACGCCCAGCGGATCGCGCCGCACCACCGATTCGCCGCCGCCGCGGGGGAAGGGACGGACGTCCTCCTGTTCCAGGTATCCGGCCAGGGTGGCGAAGTAGCGCAGGATGCCGGCGGCGTTGGCGGCGGCACCGGAGGATTCGGCCACCGGGGATCCGTTCTCCCGGGAATTGGTCAGGGAGAGTTCCTCGGCGCGTTTCTCCACTTCATCGGCGATCCGGAGCAGGTAGGCGGCCCGCTCGGACGGCGCCAGCCGGGGCCATTCGCCGTCGAAAGCCTTTTGGGCGGAGCCGACGGCGGCGTCCACGTCCTCCGGGGTGCCGTCGGGGACAGAGCCCCAGACTTCGCCGGTGGCGGGGTCGGTGACCGGGTTCCGGCCGGTGCCCCGGGAGGGCTGCCAGGCGCCGTCGACGTAGATGGTGTCCACGTGGGTGTGCGGCAGGGCCAGGCCGGACCGTGTGGCCAGGGCCGGTGCGTCAGCCGGTGCGTCATGCGCGGCGGAGGTCATCGGATCACCGCCGTCTTCAGCAGGGCATTGGACCTGGCAAGGTCCGCGGTGGCCATGTCCAGGGCAGCCTCAGTGATGAGCTCCGGGATGATCTCGGTGGCCAGCCGGTCCGTGTAGGTGGCGGGATCCATGCCGAACCAGGAGGAGGCAAGGGCGATGCCGGCGTGGTCGAATCGCCACAGCCTGTCAGCGTCGCGCATCAGTGCATCCTCCAGCGAACGGGCCACGGGCCTGGTGTCGTGGCCGTCGATGATTGCGCAGACCTGCTCCACGAACCCGGGGGCATAACCCAGGCCGGGAAGGACCCGGCGGGCAACGTCGCAGCCCTGTTTCTCGTGCTCATAGCGGATGGTGGCCTTGCGCCAGTCCCCCGTAAACCCTTCCGAAAGGATCCGGGACTCATCCACGTGCGCCCAGCCGGTGTCGTGGAGCAGCGTTGCCACCCGCACCAGTTCTGCATCCGCGTCCGGGTAGGCCCGGCACAGCCGTTCGGCGAAGGCAAGGGAGATGGGCAGGTGGATGTCGTTGCCGCGGGTCCTGGTTTCGTGGACCACGGCCTTCCAGAGCGCGTCGAGCGAATCCAGGGCCGCGGGGGTGCCGGCGATGGGGGTGGTGTCCACGGGACCATGGGCGGGAATGGGGCGGACGCTGTATTCGGCGGCGAAGGCATCGGCCAGCGCGTCGTCCGTGTCCGTTGCGGCGCCGGGGGCGCTGCCGGCGGCAGTGCCGGGCTCCGCCGGGGCAAACGGCGTCTTGGGGGTGCTCATAATGCTCCTTCGGTTGGCCAACCTACTGTCTGGGTGCAGTTAGCTGTCCGTGGTGATGGTCTTGAGTTGGGTGCCGGGGTCTGCCGCGGCCTCGGCGGGAATGTTGAGGCCCTTGGCGAGCGCGTTCTTGACGGCCATGAAGTCCAGCGGTGCGTTCACGCAGTCCGCGGCGATGATGCGGCCCTGCCGGTAGTAGAGGACGCTGAATTTGCCGCGTTCCCGGTCGTTCCGGACCACGGTCTGGTCGTAGCCGTTGCACAGCCCGGCGATCTGCAGCTTGAGGTCCGCCTGGTTGGACCAGAACCACGGGATGCCGGCGTATTCCTCGCGCCGTCCGGTCAGCGAGTAGGCGGCCACCTTGGCGTGCTCGATCGCGTTGTTGACGCTTTCCAGCCGGATCCGCTCCCCGGGCTCGGTGCCGGGAACGGGGTTCGGCATGTTGGCGACGTCCCCCACGGCCACCGTGGTGCCGTCGGAGGCCAGCGCGAACCGGTCCACCACCACGCCGTTGTCCACGGCCAGGCCCAGCTGCTCTGCCAGCTGGGTGTTGGGAATGACGCCAATGCCGATCAGGACGATCTGCGCCGGCAGTACCGTCCCGTCCTGGAGTTCGACGGCGGCAACCCGGGTGCCGCCGTCGTCTGCGGTGAAGCGCCCGGCACTGGTGTTAAGGCGGATATCCAGGCCCCGGGAGCGGTGGGCCTGCAGGAAGTATTCGGCGGTCTCCTCCCCCACGGCCCGGCCCACCAGGCGCGGCCCGAACTCGAGCACGGTGACATTTTTCCCCATCTTCTGCAGGCTGGACGCGGCCTCGAGGCCGATGAACCCGCCGCCGATCACCACCACATCCGTGGCGTCGCCCACTTTTGCCTTCAGGGCCAGGGCGTCGTCGGCGTTGCGGAGGTAGAGCACACCGTCCAGGCCGCTGCCGTCGATCTCCAGCTTCCGGGCGCGGGCGCCTACGGTGAGGGCCAGCCGCTTGAATGGAAACTCCCGGCCCGAGGACGCATGTGCCACTCCGGAGCCGTCCGCTTCCTTGTCGATCCGGACGATGTATTCGCCCTTGACCAGGTCCACGTTGTGCTCGGCCCAGTAGTCGTTGGACCGGAAGATGAGGGATTCGCTTTCCACGGTGCCCTGCAGGAACTCCTTGGACAGCGCCGGCCGCTGGTATGGGCGGTGGTCCTCGTCCCCCAGCAGGGTGATGTGTTCATCGAAGCCCAGCGCCCTCAGCGATACTGCCAGCTGTACACCTGACTGGCTGGCACCAATGATCAGGAGCCCCGTCCGGGTGGGAACCGTGGCCGATGCGGTTTCCTGCTCCACTGCCTGCGTTCCCACGGTTACACCTGGGTTTCGGGGGTGGTGACGAACAGTTCCAGTTCCTCCGTCAGGCGGAGCTGGCAGGACAGCCGGGAGTTGTCCTCACGGTCCACGGCGGTGCCGTAGAGCATCTCGTCCTCCATGTCTTCCATGGCGGGCAGTTGCGAGGCGCAGTCCTCGCGGACGAAGACGTGGCAGGTGGCGCAGGACAGCGAGCCGCCGCATTCGGCCACGATGCCGGGGACGCCGTTGCGCACCGCGGTTTCCATGACCGAATCGCCTGCATTGCCTTCGACGTCCCGGACGGTGCCTTCTGCGTCGGTGAAGTGAACCGTTGGCATTGTGGTCCTCCTTGGTTGAAGTTGGTTGGATGGTGGCGGGGGTGGCCGGTCAGATGAACTGACGGCCGCCGTCCACCACCATGGTCTGGCCGGTGTAGTAGGAGCTGTCCGGCCCGGCGAGGAACAGGGCGGCGCCCACGATGTCCTCGGGCTGGCTGGCCCGCTTGATAGCGCCGCGGTCCACGCCGTAGTTCTCGGCGTTTTCCATGAGCCCGTAGCTGGCCTCCGTGAGCGTGAAACCCGGGGCGATCGCGTTCACCGTGACCCCACGCCGTCCCAGCTCCTTGGCCATGACCCGGGTGAGGGCCACCACCCCGCCCTTGGAGGCGACGTAGTGCGCCCATTGCTCGGAGCCGCTGAAGATCGTGGCGCTGGAGAGGTTGATGACGCGGCCACCCTCGGCCAGGTAGGGGCTCGCGGCGCGGGTCACCAGCCAGGGTCCCTTGAGGTTGACGTTCATCACCAAGTCCCACTCGGCCGGATCGATGTCCTCGAAGCGGCTGCGGGTCACCCCCGCGTAGACCGCCGCGTTGTTGAGGACGACGTCGATGCGCCCGTTTCCAAACTCGGCGCAGCTTGCGGCGAGCTGCTCCGTGGAGCCCAGGTCGGTCACGTCGGCGGCGAAGGCAGCGGCGCGGGCGCCGGCTTCCCGGACCAGCTTGGCGGTCTGCTCGGCACCTTCGAGGTTGATGTCGGCCACCGCCACCCGGTAGCCGCGGCCGGCGAAGCCGAGCGCGAACGCCCTTCCCAGCCCGCCGGCGGCTCCCGTGATGAGGACAGTCCTCGCATTCATGCCTTGCGCGGAATATTCTGCTGGCGGCATGTCCCGGTCAGACATGGCTGTGGCTGTGGGCACCGGGTCCGGCAGCCACCAGCTCGTCCTCGGCGTCCAGGATCTGGACCGTGCCCTTGGTGCCGTCCACACGGAGCCGTTGGCCGGTCTTGATGGTGGTGGACCCGGAGCCCGTGCCGGTGACGGCCGGCAGGCCGTATTCGCGGCAGACGATAGCAGCGTGGCTCATCATGCCGCCGATGTCAGTGACCGTGGCGCTGATCTTGCCGAAGATGGGACCCCAGGACGGCGCCGTCACCGTGGCCACCAGGATCTCGCCCTGCTGCACCTCTGAGAGCTGGTCGGCGTCGGTGACCACGCGGGCCAGGCCTTCCACCACGCCGGGCGAGGCAGCCATGCCGCGCAGTCCGCCGCCTTCCACTTCTTCACCGGCTCCCAGCCACTGCTGGACCTGTTCAGTGGTGATGCCCCACAGCATCCGGGTGAAGGGTTCGGTGATGGACGCCGGCGGGGTGTTCAGGGCCGGCGCGGGGCGGGCGGTCTTGAGGGCGTCCACGATGCCGCGGCGGCGTTCGATCTCCTCGGGCCAGTAGTCGGGGCCGATGGGCTTGGCGCCCACGCCCCAGCCGGTGACCAGGTCGAAGAGGGCGTCGCGGACCTCGTTGCGGCCCAGGTAGAGCAGGTCGTCCGGCTGGGTCCAGAAGCCCTCGGCATGCATCATGCGGGAGAGTTCGCGGATCTTGCGCCAGAAGACGCCCATTGTCCAGTGCTCGATGTAGAAGTTGTGGTTCTCCACGTAGGGGTAGGCGGTGGCGGCGAGCCCGCGCTTGGCGTCGAAGACTGCCTGGTTGTCGCCTTCGAGGAGGTCCCGGTATTCCTCGATGATGCGGTCGCGTTCGGCGATGAGGGCCTCGACGGGGCGCATGATCTCCTGGCCTTCGTCCACGCGGCGGATGTAGTCGGCGATGTAGCCCAGCGGGATTTCCTGGTTCACGTTCCAGTACTTGTCGTGGCCGTAGAAGCCGTTGCCCACGGTGAAGTTGAACCAGGGGTCCTTGGCACCTTCGTACTGGGCCAACCAGCGGTCCCCGCCCGGAGCGGCGGCGATGGCACCCAAAGTAGCCTCGACGTCGTCCGTGTTTCCAAAGTGGGGCTGGAGGCCCAGTTCGACGGCGAGCTTGGCGAGGTGCTTGAGCTCGTCATCCGGGCGGAACAGTTCCATGTCCACGCCCTGGACCATGCTGGCGATCGACTGGTCGGGGATATTCGGGAAGACCTGTTTGCAGAAGTTGAAGAAGTCCAGGTAGGCGATGTAGCCCAGGTTGAGGAACTCGAAGTGGTACTGCCAGTTCTGGTAGGCCAGCTGGATGAGCCGGTCGTAGCTTTCCAGGAGCTTCTCGGAGCCGTCCTTGCCCTTGCCGGAGGTGATGTCCTCGAGCGGGACCATGTCCGGCAGCCTGGGGAAGGAGATGGTTTCCATCTCGGCGATGGTGCCCTTGACCTTGACGTGCCAGTCCTTGAGTAGCTGCTCCCAGTTCTGGAAGTAGTGGCCGACGCGCTGCTCGAACAGCGGCACGCGGGCGGCGATCTGGTCCTCCGGGACGGGAATGGGGGACATGTAGAGGTAGCCCAGGTGGATGCGGAACTCGATGCCGTTGGCGTTGGGGATCATGAGGTGCCGGGCGTTGTACTGGCCCAGGCACTTGACCGCGAATTCGCCGCCGATGGTCTCGAAGGGCTTGAACACGGTGGGCCAGTGCTGGCTGTCGCAGAACCAGAACTTGGCGTCCTCCTGCTCCTTGAGCTTGTCCTGGAACACCAGGTAGTAGGGGTAGATCTTTTCCCAGCCTTCGGCCCCGGCGGGAACCGGCAGTTCGGAGGGCTTGGGGAACGACTTCATGGACATGGCGGTCCTTTCAGGAGGGCTCGGCGGTGAGCCTTGGTGGGGATGAAGCCTCGGATGGGGGTCAGGCAGTCGGTTTGAGCGCGGGGGTGCTCAGTCCGGAGAAGTAGCCGCCCGTGATGACGGGCTGGGGCGCGGTCACCGGTGCGGGCTTGGAGGAGTGGACCGTCTCCGGCCGGGACTGCAGGAGGAGCAGGTTTTCGCCGTCGGGGAGGTCCGCGTCGAGGGCCCACTCAATGTCCTGCGGGCACTTGTAGTGTTTCTCGGCCCGCTTGGCCATCTGGGCGACGGCGGTGAGCTCTGCGTCGGTGAGGCTGCGGCGGGCACGGCGTTCGTCGTCGACCTCGCGTTCCACCAGGCCCTTGGCGCCGGCGTCCGGGACCAGCTCGGCGTGCTTGTCGCCCAGGTGTTCGCTGACG
Organism: Arthrobacter sp. SAFR-044; assembly: GCF_059414985.1. NCBI lineage: Bacteria > Bacillati > Actinomycetota > Actinomycetes > Micrococcales > Micrococcaceae > Arthrobacter > Arthrobacter sp. SAFR-044. The sequence goes on from NZ_JBPFDN010000017.1 coordinate 18,074, forward strand.
ACGGCGAGGGTCACCTTGTCCAGCACGATGTTGTCCGGAGTGACCTGGCCGGAGACCACCATCTCGCCCACGCCGTAGGAGGAATCGATGGTGATCTTGGACCGGTCGCCGTTGGTGGGATCCATGGTGATGGCCACCCCCGAAACCTTGGAGTTGACCATCTTCTGCACCACCACGGCCATGGACAGTCCCTCGTTGGGGATGCTGTTCTTGAGCCGGTAGATGATGGCGCGGGACGTGTAGAGCGAAGCCCAGCACTGGCGGATGTGGTCGGTGACCGCTTTGACGCCGTCCAGCCAGAGGTAGGTGTCCTGCTGGCCGGCGAAGGACGCGTCCGGCAGGTCCTCGGCGGTGGCGCTGGAGCGCACTGCCACGGGGACGGGGGCGTCGAAGCGTCCCATCAGGGATTCGTAGGCGGCGATGGTCATGCTGCGCAGTTCTTCAGGCACGGGGCGGGAGCAGATGTCCTCGCGGATGGCGGCGGACACCTGGTCCACCTGCCGGGTGTCCTCCGGGTCCAGGCCGGCCAGCAGTTCGTGGATCTTCGCGGTGATGCCGGCTTCGCCCATGAAGGCATCGAACTGCGCGGTGGTTACGACGAAGCCGGGCGGAACGGGCATGCCGGCGGAGGTCATGGTGACCAGGGACGCGCCCTTGCCACCGAGGTTTTCAAGCTTCGGCTCGATGCCGCCGTCGAAGAACTGGACATGATCGTTGCTTTGCATGGTGCTTAGGCCTTCCAGGTGACAGGAACGGTCTCGGGAACACGGAAGGACAGGTTTTCGCGGAAGGCGATGTCCTCCGGGGCGTCGAGCTTTAGCCGGGGAGCGAGCCGGGCCACTTCCTCGAGCGCGATTTTTGCCTGCAGCTTGGCGAGCATGTTGCCCAGGCAGTAGTGGATGCCGAACCCGAAAGAGAGGTGCTCGCGGGCGTTAGGCCGGGTGATGTCGAAGTCCTCGCCGTCGGTGAACTTGGTTTCGTCGCGGTTGGCCGAGCCCATCAGGAGCAGCAGCTGCGAGCCCTTTTCGATGGGCACTCCGCCCACCTCGGTGTCCTTAAGGGCTTTCCGGCGCCATCCGACAATGGAGCCGGCGTACCGGAGGACCTCGTCGATGGCCGCGGGGATCTTCTTGGGATCCGCCACCAGCTGCTGCCACTGCTCAGGACGGGCCAGGAGCTCGCGCAGGGCGTTGGAGATGAGGGTGGTGGTGGTCTCGTGGCCGGCGAAGAGCAGGCTGTAGAGGACCGAGGCGATCTCGTGGTCCGAGATCTCGGCACCGTCCTGCTGGGCCTTGACCAGGTCCGCGGTGAGGTTGTCGCCGCCCTGTTCGTGGGCCACCCGGACCAGGCGCAGGCATTCCTGCCAGTACTCCACCAGGTTGTGGGCGTGCGGGATCTGCTCCTCATCGGTCAGGTCGCCCCAGGTCATGGCGGCGCGGGAGTCGGACCAGCGCTTGAACGTGTCCACCTGGGAAACGTCCGCCCCGATCAGGGTGAGGATGGTGATGGTGGGAACGTCGTAGGCCAGGTCCTTGACCAGGTCCCCGCGGCGCTCTTCGCGGGAGAGCATCTTTTCGAGCAGGTCCACCACATTCTGCCGGATGAACGGTTCCAGCGCCTTGTAGCGGCGGGGCGTGAAGGCCTTCTGCACCACGGCGCGGATGCGGGTGTGCTCCGGCGGGCGGCGGGCGGACAGGCCGGAGTATGCGGTGAAGCCGCCGTCCTCCATGATCTTTTTCGCGGCGGCTCCCCGCTCCCGGACCGGGGCCTGGGCGTTTTCGCTGGAGAACGTTTCCCAGTCCTCGAAGACGGCTTTGATGTCGTCGTAGCGGGAGACGACGTACAGGCCGGTACGCTCATCGAACATCACGGGCTGCTCGGCCCGGAGCTCTGCGTAGGCGGTGAAGGGATCCTTCATCTGGAAGGGTTCGTAGCCGTGGTGCCCGGCGGGGGCTTCGGCGCCGTACCCGAAAGGACAGCGGCCAGCCGTTTCTGTCGACGATGACATGTTGACTCCTGGTGACTTGACTCCGCCCGGCGCCTCAGGGCGGCGGGGGTTTCTTAGTCACCAGTGTGGTCCACATCACCGGGCCGGGACAGCGCCGGCTTCCACTGGACGGAATCGAAAGTCAGAAGCGCGGTCCTTTGTGCACGCCAATCAGGGTCTCCAGGGGGATCCGCGCGGTGGCCTTTTCGATTTGGGCTGAGATGCCCTTGAGGACGGGAAGATACCTGGTCATGGTGGACGCCTGGGCCGTGGGCAGCACCAGGCCGATGGCGGCGCCGATCCGGCCGGTGTGGAACACCGGGACCGCAATGGAGCACGAGCCCAGCCGCACTTCCTCGAGGGTGGTGGCATAGCCCTGCGCGTGGATGGCAGCCAACTCGGCGGTGAACTTTTGCGGGTCGATGTGGGTGTGGGCGGTGGCGCGTTCCAGGTCCCGGTGGAGGTAGGCGTCGCGCACCCAGTCTTCCTCGAACGCCAGGATGACCTTCCCGACGGCGGTGGCGTGCATGGGCAGGCGGCCGCCCACCCGGGACGCGCGGGGCACGCGCTTGGATCCGTAGACCCTGTCGATGTACAGGACTTCATTGCCGGCCCGGATGGCCAGGTGTGCCGTCTCGCCGGTCAGCGAGAACAAGTCCTGGATGTAGGGGTGGGCGGCATCGCGCAGCTGGCGGCCGGTGTTCTGCGCCAGCTCCCACAGCCGGATGCCCAGCTGGTAGCGGCCGTTGGGTTCCCGGGACAGGAATCCCCAGTCGGTCAGTTCGTTCACCAGGCGGTGGGCAGTGCTGAGGGGGAGCCCGGACTTGTCCGCGATATCGGTCAGGCTCAGGGCGCCGCGGGAGGTCTCGAAGGCTTCAAGGATGGACAGCACTTTGGAGGTCACGGTGCGTCCGGGGTCGCGGCTGCCGCCGGCCATTGGGGGCCTCCTCGCTCCTGGCGCTGGGCCAAGGTGCCGGCAGCGTCCGGAAAGAGTCTAAGCGTGGGAACGGCTCCGGGCGGCGCCGATTTTCAGGTCAGGCAAGCAGGCGTTGCCGCTGCGGCCAGAGGGTGACCGATTCCAGTGCCGACAATGCCCGGGCCATGGCCTGCGCCTCCGCGGTGAACAGGTGGCCGTGCACGCGCTGGGAGCAGAGCCGCAGGGCCTGTCCGCGGTCCAGGCCGAACCAGTCCATGACTGTGTCGATGCCGTGGGGGCTGAGGCGCCACGTCTTATCCGCGTCCTTGACGATGGCGTCCTCGATGGTGACGGCCTCCCGCCGGGAATCGTGGCCATCGATGATGTCAAGGATGGCGGGGATGCTGCCGCGGTCGTAACGGCACTCCGCGAGGATGTCCGCGGCCAGGCGCGCCCCCTCCTTTTCGTGCAGCAGCACGAGGTCCGGCCTGCCGCCGCCCGGCGCAATGGCGGCCAGGACGTCGCCGGGCGGGACCCGTGACCAGCCGATGTCGTGCAGCAGGATGGCGGGAAGCACCACGGCTGCATCCGCTTCCGGGTGGGCGTCCAGCAGTGCGCGGGCCAGGCCGAAGGCGTACAGCGTGTGGGCGTCGTTGTCCCGGACCTTCAGGTATGGCGCGGCGAGTTCCCAGATCCCTGCGAGCACCGGGTCCAGCGCAATGACCCCTGCCGGGTCCGGTTCGATTCCGGAGGCAACAGCGGCGGCGTCGAGGCCTGAGTGGTTTGCGGCGGGCTGCAGCTTCGTCATCCACACAGCCTGCCCGGCAACCGGCCCGCGGGCAACGGGCGGCTTCTGCCCAGTGGAACCGGGTGGTGGGGCGGGCGACGGCGTCACGCACGGCACGCTTTCGGCCCGCGTTGGGCGGGGAAGCCCCGGAAACCCGGGCTGCCGCCGTCGTGCGCTGCCTGAAAAGGTGCCCTGCGTGACGCGGGAACGCGCTAGTCCAGCTGCACCCCGCGGAGCAGCAGGAGCGTCCCGCCCACCACGACGGCTGACGCGAGGAATACGCCACCCGCGCCCAGTCCGGCGGCAACAACGCCGATGGCGCTGGGCAGGACCACCTGTCCCACCCGGTTGCCGGCGAGCCGCAGGGCCAGTGCCCGCCCGCGCTGCCCGGCCGGCGCCTGCGCCGAAAGCCAGGACATGGTCAGCGGCTGGCCGATGCCCAGGCCCAGCCCCAGCACGGCCATCACCACAAAGAGCAGCCACGCCGGCATGGGAATGGCTGCGGCTGCCAGCGCCGCGGTGGATAAGGCCAGGCTCACCACCAACAGCCGCATCCGGCCAATCCTCCGGGACACCCGGCCCAGCAGGAGCCGCGACACCATGGAGAAGACGGCGCGGACGGTCAGCATGGCGCCCACGGTTGCCGCGGTAAGTCCACGGTCGGCGCCGAGGGCTGGCAGGTAGACCATGGTCAGGTCCACCACGGCCAGGACGGTGGCGCTGGTGGCGAGGGCCCGGGCCACGCCGGGTGACTTCAGCAGCGATACCGCACTGCCCGTACCAGCGGAACCGGCCTTCCGTTTCCCGGCGCTGACATGGGCCGGGACAACGAAGGTGGTGGCGAACAGCACCACGCCCATGATGACCGCCAGCATGAAGATGGCCTGTGTGTCGGGCCGGATGGAGGCGCCGCCCACCAAGGCAATCGCCAACGGCCCCAGGGCCTGCCCCAGGGATGCCGCGAACGTCAGGTATCCGAACGCGGAGTCCATGCGGGACGAGGCGGCGTTGTTGGCTACCACCGCCTGCTGCCCCACAACGCACGCCATCTGCCCGGCGCCCAGCAGTGCGGTTCCGATGACCAGGGCCACGATCGATGAGCCCCACAGCAGCAGGAAGACGGAGCAGGAAAGGACGACGGCGGACCCGATCGCCATGAGCCGGCGCTCACCCAGGCGGTCCACCAGGCCGCCCGTAGGCACGGCGAGCAGCAGCGGAAAGACGGCGTAGCTGGCGGCCAGCAGGCCCAGGGCGAAGCCGGGAACGTCCAGTTCCAGGGCACGGTACGTGGCTGCCGGGCGGACCAGGAACGTGACGGCCTGGATCAGCGCGGAATGGACCAGCAGGGCCGTGGACGTGCGCCGCCCGAGTTCGCCGATCATGCGCCTGCGGTGGTGGCGCCGGAGATGGCCCGCACCGCGGCGTCCCGGGCGCCCATCACGTGCTCGAACGCGATGTGGGCGGCCTTTTCCGGATCGCCGCCGGACACTGCATCCACCAGGGTCCGGTGCTGGGCCAGGGCCTGGTCCCGGCGCTCCTGCGTGCTGTTGGTGAAATGCCGGTACCGCTCCATGTGGCTGGAGATCTGGCCGTGGAAGCGGCGGGCCCAGGAGTTTCCGGCGATCGCGGCAATCTTGGCGTGCAGTGCCATGCCCTGCTGCATGGCGTCGTCAGCGAACGTCACCATGGCGGCGTTGCGTTCAAGGATTCCGTGCAGGGCTTCGATGTCAGCGGGCGTCGCTTTCAGGCAGGCGTTGCGGGCCATCAGGGATTCCATGGCCGCGCGGACCTCATAGAGTTCCGAAATTGCGGCTTCGTCCAGGGCCGGCACCAGCACCCCGCCGGTGGGCTGCTGCTCCAGCAGGTCCTCGCTGATGAGGCGCCGGATGGCCTCGCGCAGCGGCGTGCGGCTCACCTGCAGCGCGGACGCCATCGCCGGTTCGTAGATCCGCTCCCCCGGCTTCAGCTCAAGGCTCAGGATGCGGCGTTTCAGCTCGCCGTAGACAAAATGGGCCCCGGTGTTCCGGGCGGGTGAATCTGGCATCGTTTGTACCTCCGTCCCACATCATACTTGTATACATCTATACAGGGTGGGCCTCGGGTGGATCCCGCCCAGCCCGGGGACCACACTCGGGGCACACGAAGAAGGGGCAGCAGCTGCTGCCCCTTCTTCGGTTGTCTTACCTGCGGAACTAAGCGCGGCCTGCGGCTCGCCCGGCCTTTTGCGTCTCGAGGTCCTCGAGCGACGTGCCCTTCGTATCGGAGGACATCAGCGTGGCCACGGCGGAGACCAGGCAGATGCCGAGCGTGGTCAGCCCGATGGTCAGCGGGATATTCGCCGAGCCAGGAGGCGCGATCGCGGTGAAGATGCTCGGGAAGAACGAAGCAATCATGAGTCCGATGTTCTGCGAGACGGCGAAGCCGGTCACGCGGATCCGCATGGGGAACTGCTCCTGGAAGAAGGTGGCGAAGGTGGCGTTCCACATCTGGAAGAAGATGCCCTGGACGATGACCACACAGACGAAGACCAGCGGCAGGCTCCCCTGCTCGATCGCCCACAGGTATCCGGTCACCAGAAGGCCGCCAACCACGCCGCCGGCCGCCATGAGCATCCGCCGCCCGATCCTGTCCGACAGCGCACCGAACAGCGGGATGGTGGCCACGGCCGCGATGTTGGCCACCAGGGTCACCCACAGGAACTCGCTGCTGGAGAAGCCGTTGCCGTAGCCCTTCTGCGTGGCGAAGGAGACGCCGAAAATCAGGGTGGCCATGCCGATGACGTTGGTGAAGGTCATGAGGATGCAGCGGACGAGTGCCCCCGGGCGGGTACGCAGGAGCTCGGCGAGCGGAAAGCGGCGCTTGGTCCCTGCGGTATCCGGCTGGGCGGCGTAGGCGGGGGGCTCGGTAACCCGGCGGCGGATGAGGTATCCGGCAAAAATGACGACGGCGCTGAGCAGGAACGGGATGCGCCATCCCCAGGCGCCGAACTGGTCAGCCGGGAGGAGGGCGGCGAGCGGCAGCAGGACCCCGGTGGCCAGGATTGACCCCACCTGCGTGCCCTGGAGGCTGAAGCTGGCAAAGAAGCCGCGCCGGGCATCGGGAGAGTGTTCGACGATCATCGCACTGGCGCCGCCGAGTTCGCCTGCGACCGCGAAGCCCTGGATGAGGCGGAGGATCACCAGCAGGGCGGGGGCAAGGAGGCCCACCTGCCCGTAGGTTGGCAGGAGCCCGACGGCGAAGGTCGCGAAACCCATGAGCAGCATGGCGAAGACGAGCACCTTCTTGCGTCCGTGCCGGTCACCGTACGCCCCAAGGACGACGGCGCCTACCGGGCGGGAGACATAGCCCACCGCGTAGGTTGCCAGGGAGGCGATGATCCCTACGGTGGGGTTCTCGGCGGGAAAGAAGATGGTGGGGAAGATCAGCGTGGCAGCCAGCGAGTACAGCGCGAAGTCGTAGTACTCGAGGGCACTTCCGATCCAGCCGCTCATGGCCGCCTTCCGCGGATCACGGGAACTGGTTCCGAGTTGCTGGTTCGCCTGGACGACGCGGGTTGGGGTGGTGCTCATGTGCTTGTCCTTCGTCTTCATTGGCAAGGAACCGGATCCGCTGGATTCCGTAGATGTTCAGGAGTGTGCCTGCGCCGAAAATGGTCTTACCTGGCCAGCGGCTGTAGCTCTTGAATCGATTCATCCAATATAGAAGGTGACGTTTGTTACGTCAATGGGCAAGCGCTATCCGGCGCAGGACAGCAGCGTCTGGGCGGTGCCTGCTACCGGCTCGCGAAGTACGCCGCAGCCATGTCCTGCTTGGCGCGGCCCTGTTCTGCCACCCGGTCCAGCCTGGCGGCGAACGCTTCGGCGCCGTCGAGCTTCACGCCCTGCTCAGCGGCGGCATCGACGATCAGGTGTGCGTCCTTGCAGGCGGTGTCCACGGCGAAGGAAGCCGGTTCAAGGCCGCCGTCCATGATGAGGCCCATCTTGGTCCGCAGGTAGGGAAGGTCCAGGCCGCCGCCGTCGATCACGCTGAGGAACTGCTGCGGATCGACGCCGAGCGCCTCAGCCAGGGCAACCACCTCGCCGGCGGCGTTGGAGGCGGCAATGACCCAGCTGTTCACCACGAGTTTCAGCCGGGTGGCGGACCCTTGGGCGGGGTCCTGCCCCGTCCAGATGGTTCGGGCGCCGATGGCATCCAGGACCGGCGCCACCCGCCGGCGCACAGGCTCAGGCCCGGCGGCCAGCACCAGGAGCTGGCCGGCTTCAGCGGGGGCGCGGGTGCCGGACACGGGCGCCTCCACCAGGTCCAGGCCGAGTTCCGCGGCCAGTTTGGCCAAAGATGGCGCGTCCTGCACACCCACGGTGGTGGACTGGACCCAGGCCGTGCCGGGCCGGAAGCCAGGGGTGGCGGCCCGGACGACGTCTTCCACCGCGGCCGCGTCGTAGAGCATGGTCAGGACCACGTCGGCCGCCTCAACTGCCTCGGCCGGATTGGCGGCGCGCCTGGCGCCTTCAGCGCCCAGGGGTTCGGTTTTGGCCGCATCCCGGTTCCACACCGAGACGTCATGGCCGGCCCGCAGGAGGTTCCGGGCCATGGCCGCTCCCATGGTTCCCGTTCCGAGCACTGCGACTTTGAGCTTGGTATCCATTGAGTCATTCTCCCGGCTGCGTTGAGGTCTGGCGTCTACCTACTCAACGTCTCCAGGATTCCCCGATTTATTCAAGCCATGGCATCCCGGCACGCACGCTCCACCGGAATGTCGGCGCCCCGACCTAGACTCGTACCCATGAGCGACAGCAACCAGGAAACCATCGGCAGCCCGGAACCGGAACCGAACGCAGGCCTCAACAGGGACCCGGAAGACTGGGTGACCGGCGATGAACCCATGACGGCGGCCCAGCGCAGCTACCTCGATACCCTCGCACGCGAGGCGGGCGAGGAGCTTCCCGCAGACCTGAGCAAGGCGGAGGCGTCCAAGCACATCGACCGGCTGCAGCAGCGCAGCAACCGCGTGGGCGGCGACGGGGACAGCAGCGCCGGCAGTTAGGCGGTAAAGGGGCGACGCCGGCGGTGACGGCGGCGCCAAAGGCACCGCCGTCAGGGGCACGCTACGTTCGGGGGGCCCGGCCAGGCCAGGCGCGTGCTAAAGGGCCCTACCAGGCCTGGTGTTCGCGGGTAAGGCCGAAGGGGACGGTGTCGCTGAGGTCCACCGTGAACTTGTCGGCGCCATGCCGGGTCACCAGGATGCCGTGGCGGCGGCCCATGAGTGCGTGGGCCTTGGCCGCTGCGACGGCGGCGTCGAGCTCGGTGTCCATGCTGTGGCGGTCGGAGACGGTGAGGGTCAGGGGGAAGTTCATGGATATTGCCTGTGTCTTTCAGGGGGCGGGTGGGCATGCGCCGCCCAGCGCTCCCCCTGGCTGCTTAGGCGGTTGGCACTTTCGTACCTCGACCCATGGTGCCCGAGCAAAAATGTGCCAGCAACTTTAGATAAATGACGCAGGTCAGCGCCTTGGACACCACCATTTGTCCTGACAATTACTGGCCGCAGGGCGCCGTCAATTAGAGTTGAAAGGGAGTGGGAGCCGGTTTTCGGGGCTTCCATCTGCCTGTTAAACCCGCCCCGCGGCCCACCCGAGCCATTATTGCGCCACCGCCGGCTGTGCAACGACCTGACAAGGATTCCGCCATTTCCACCGACGCTCTCTTCGGCAATCTGACCAGGATCCGCAACGTCATCCTCCCCGCCCCCGTAAGGAGCGGACTAAACTCCGGGCGCGGGCTGCTGGGCGGATTCATTGTGGTCCACTTGGTCTTCCTGGTCTTCGCGGCTTCGCTCTCCCTGCGCGGCGAGGCGTTCAGCGACACCTTCATCTACCGCGACTGGGCCATGGCAGGCTTCAACGACGCGAACCTCCGGGGCGGCCCCAGCCCTTGGGTCTACCCCATCCTGGCGTTGATCCCCATGGCCATTGCGGGGCTCGCAGGCCCGGGTCCGTTCTTCTTCCTCTGGGTCCTCATGACAACGCTCCTCAACGGCTGGGCGCTGCTGAAACTCACCGGACGCGGCCGCATCGCGGACGCCATCCCTGCCGGCTGGTGGTGGCTCGCCTTTACCTTCCTCATGGGCTGGCTGGGATTCGCCCGCGTTGACGGCCTCACCGCCCCGCTGGTCCTCGTGGCCCTGGCGTACGGCGTCCAGCGTCCGTTTATCGCCTCGGTCCTGCTGGCCATCGGCACCTGGGTGAAGGTCTGGCCGGCGGCCATCATGCTGGCCCTCTTCGCCGTCGTCAAGAACCGCCTGCTGGTGGTGCTTGCAGGAATCGCGACGACGGCGGGCGTCGTTGCGCTGGCGGCAGCCCTTGGCAGCGTCCCCAAGCTCCTGAACTTCCTCACCCAGCAGGGCGACCGCGGCATGCAGCTCGAGGCTACCTTCACCACACCGTGGCTCTGGCTTTCCGTCCTGAACGTGGGCGGCTCCCGCATGTACATGAACACGGACATCAACTCCATGCAGGTGGACGGCCCGGGCACCGCCACCATGTCCGTGCTGATGCAGCCGCTCCTGGTCCTGGCCGCCCTGCTGGTGGCTGGCCTGGCATTCTGGGCCCTGCACAACGGCAAGCAGCACAGGGTGGCCGGAGGCGTGGACCGGACCGAGCTGCTCCTGGCCGGCGCCCTCGCCCTGGCCGCCGCTTTCGTGGTGTTCAACAAGGTAGGGTCGCCCCAGTTCATGGTGTGGCTCGGACCGGCGGTTGCCGTCGGCCTGGCGCACAGCTGGCGCGAATGGCGCGTCCCGGCACTGATGCTGATCGCCATCGCCGTCGCCACCTACTTCATCTACCCCCTCTTCTACGACGCCCTCAGCCACAACAACCCGTGGATGGCGCTGGTGCTGACCATCCGCAACGTCCTGCTGGTGGTCCTGTTCCTGTGGAGCGTCCGGCGCCTGTACTCGCTGGGCAAGAAGACCGCCGCACCCGCCCCCGCGCTCAAGGAGACCTGAGATTTCCACGAGGTTCTTTGACCGTTTGGTGACGGTCCGCAGCAAAGTCCTGCCGGCCAAGGTGGTGGACTGGTTCGCCCGCCCGTCCAGCGTGTGGTGGGGCTTCGCCGTCGTCCATTTGTACTTCCTGGGCTGGATGGCGTCCTTCTTCCTGAACGGCGACACCTTCAGCGACACCGAGCAGTACCGGCAGTGGGCCACGGCCGGGTACAACCCGCAGGACCTGACCGGGAAGATCAGCCCGTGGGTCTACCCGGTGCTGGCGCAGATCCCCATCTTCCTCGCCAACATCGCGGGACCAAGCCTCTACCTGCTGGTCTGGTTCCTGATCATCACAGCGCTCAACACCGTCGGCCTGCTCTACCTGACCCGTGGTCCACGGAAGGTGACGGGCGTGGCCCCGGCCTGGTGGTGGCTGTTCTTCACCGTCTTCATGGGCTACCTGAGCTTCGCCAGGGTGGAAGGCATCACCGCCCCGATCGTGCTGATCGCGCTGCTCTACGCGGCGGAACGGCCGGTGGTGGCAGGCACCCTGCTCAGCATTGCCACCTGGATCAAGGTGTGGCCTGCAGCGGTACTGGTGCCCATTGTCATCGCCAGCCACAAACGCATCCCGGTGGTGCTCGCCGGCGCCACCGTGACCGCCGCCGTTGGCCTGGGGACCTGGCTGACCGGCGGCCTGCCGCACATCATGGACTTCCTGTTGAACCAGGGCGAGCGCGGCATGCAGCTCGAGGCCACGTTCTCCACGCCCTGGGTCTGGCTGAGCGTGTTCCACATCGCCGGGTCCAAGATGGCGGACAACACGGCCATCAACTCCACCGAGGTCTACGGCCCGGGCGCCAGTACCGCGGCGTTCCTGATGCAGCCGCTGCTGGTCCTCGCCGCCGTCACCGCGGCCATCCTCTTGGTGCGGGCCATGCGGCGCGGCGCCGAGCGGGAGGAACTGTTCCTCGAGGGCTCGCTCATGATGGTCACCGCGTTCATCGTCTTCAACAAGGTGGGTTCGCCGCAGTTCATCATCTGGCTGGCTCCGGTGATCATCGCCGGCCTGACGCACGACTGGGAGCGCTGGAAGGTCCCGGCGGCCCTGCTGATGGGCATCGCGATGACGACGTTCGTGATCTACCCGCTGTTCTACACGCCGCTGATCCACGCCCATCCGGTCATGGCGGCCATCCTCACCACCCGCAACCTGCTCCTGGTGGTTCTGCTGTGGTGGTCGGTGAAGCGCACGGCCGAGCTGGGCCGGAAGACGTCCACGCGGTTGACTGCGCAAGCCTAGCTGCTTGGGGCGCCGGCGCGTCCGGTTAGCGGCGTTCGGACCGGTCGACGGCGGCGGGCGCCTCGGGTGCCGCAGCGCGGCGTGCCGCCCGCCGTTCCACGGTCCACTGCCAGGCGCGGCGCGCCAGGTCCAGCGGCTTGCCCTCGATGAGGAGTTTCCGGGTGTGTACGTCCAGCACCAGCAGGTAGAACGTGAACGCGAGGGCGGTGAAAAAGGCCAGGGAGGACGCGTCGATGGGCAGTTCAACGAAGGACCAGACCGAGAGCTGGTCCTGGGCGCCAAACACCACGAAGAACGTCACGCCCACGTAGAGCGAGCGGATCTGCCAGTCGTCCCGGATGCCGGTGACCGCCAGGAAGGGCAGGAACCACAGGATGTACCAGGGCTGGATGATGGGTGAAAGCATCACGACGGCGGTGAACGCCAGGGCCATCCGGCGCACCGCACGGGAGTAGTCGCCGCGGAACATCAGCAGCAGGACCAAGGCGATGGCGCCCCACTTCATGGCCGTCCGCAGCCAGGTGGCCAGCGTTCCCCCGGGCAGGCCCAGGGCGTTGGCGAGCATCTCCACCTGCTGGCCCAGGAAGCCCGACGGCGAGTACCCCGTGTAGCCGGGGGTGGGGTCCATGATGGCCCAGGTCCAGCCGATGCCCAGGTTGTACGGGATGCCGCTGAGGGCCAGCACGCCAAAGCTGATGCCTGCCGTCGCTCCCCACATGAGGAACTTGCGCGGCCAGGAGGCCGAGGGGCCCGCCCACATGACGCCGATGAACGGCAGCAGCAGTACCGTGATGGGCTTGATGCCGATGGAGGCGGTGACCAGGAGGATGCCCAGCACGTAGCGGCGGGTGGCGGCCAGGTAGACACCGGCGACGGCGAGTCCCACCATGAGTGCGTCGTTGTGGGCGCTGGCGATAAAGCTGATGAGGAACAGCGGGTTGGCCACGGAGATCCACAGGGCCCTGGCCCCGTTGATGCCGTGCAGTTCGGCCAGTTTGGGCACGTAGATAACGCATAGCAGGACGCCGACGCCGGCCAGGAGCCTGAAGAGCAGGACTGACGCGTCCGGCTGGGCACCCGTCAGTCCCACCACGGCACGTGCCAGCCACAGGAAGTACGGTCCGTAGGGGGTCCTGTTCTCGGCCCAGGCGGGGTCGGCGCCCAGCGAAAACCAGTTGTTGAGCGTGGAAATGCCCACCTCATAGGGGTTCTGGCCCTCCTGCACCAGGCGGCCCTGGCCCGTGTATGCGTAGACGTCGCGGGAAAAGACCGGGACGCAAAACAGCAGCGGCAGGGACCAGGCGGAGACGGCCACCACCACGGACCGGAGCGAGGACTTGCCCCAGTCCCCCAGCCGCTGGCCCAGCCTCAGCCAGGAGCGCATCAGGAGCATGGCGCCCGCCGTCAGCAGCACCGTGGATACCGCCACACCCCAGCCTTCGGTGCGGAGCGCAATCACCACCGGCTGCCGGATCATGGGTGAGCCGTTGGCAATCCAGCCCGTGCCGATGGAGCCGACAAACATCATGAGGGCGCCGACGAAACCTTCGATAGTGGCGAGGTAGGCCCGGCCCCTGGCGGGCGCGGAGGCGTCGACCGGCTTGCCCGGCCGGCTTTCCGACGTCTCGAGGTGTGACCCGCCTGCCGTCATGATTGTGTGGTCCCCTACTTTGTTACGGCATTGGTTGCACCGGCCTATGGGCCACCCTGCAACCCGGTCATTTTATCAGCCGTGCTTACTGCCGCCCCTGGGCCATGTCCGGGCGGCAAGGCACAGTTTGGCAACGGCACCATGTTTCCCTACTGTGCGCGCAGCAGTGCCAGGAACTCGTCGGCCATTCCGAGTTGTTCCTCCAGCTTGGCACGGCGCTTCGCTGCCTCTTCAATGAAACCGTTCAACTCGGACCGGATGGCCGTAACATCCTGGCCGGGTCCAGCCGCCTCCAGTGCGTCGATAACCTTCAGGAGGCCGGACATGGCTTCGAGCGTGAACCCCAGCGGCTTCATCCTGCGGATCAGCAGCAGGCGCGTGAAGTCGCGTTCGGTGTAAAGGCGGAATCCCCCTTCGGTGCGGCCGGACGGCTTGAGCAGGCCCACCTCGTCGTAGTGGCGGATGGTCCGCAGCGACATCTGTGAACGGTCAGCGAGTTCGCCGATATGCATCGTCGCCACTACTTCTTCAGCGGTCATCTCTTTCACCATCACGTCACCAATCCGGCTCAACCCTCACGTTAGGGTAGTGTTGCATAGGCAGCCGGCAGTCCCCGGCGCCTTTCTCTCCACCCCAATTGTCTTCCATGACAGGGCTGGGCCCGCGCGCACTGTGGCGCGCAAAACGATTCCCACCCGCTCTTCCACGAGAGCCAAGTCCCAGGAGCCGCTCCTTGGCCGTCGCCGATAGCACCCGCCCCACCCGGCAACAGAACAATGTTATGGCCGCCCTGCGCTCTCCGCGGCAGCTGACCCGCGAAGTCCTCGCCGGCATGGTCACCACGCTCGCCCTGGTCCCGGAGGTCATTTCGTTCTCGATCGTGGCCGGGGTGGATCCGATGGTCAGCCTTGTCGCCTCCATCGTGCTTGCCCTGGCGATGTCCATCCTGGGCGGCCGCCCAGGCGTGGTCACTGCCGCCGCCGGCTCCGTGGCCCTGGTCATTGCCCCGCTGGTCCACGAGCACGGCGTCCAGTACGTCCTGCCCGCGGTGCTGCTTGCCGGCGTGATCCAGGTGGTCTTTGGCCTGGCCGGACTTGCACGCCTGATGCGGTTCATCCCGCGGTCGGTGATGATCGGGTTCGTCAACGCCCTCGGTGTGCTGATCTTCATGGCGCAGGTGCCCCATGTCCTCAATGTTCCCTGGCTCGCCTACGTCCTGTTCGCCGTGACGCTGGCCATCATCTTCATCCTTCCGCGCTTCACCAAGGTGGTCCCGTCGCCGCTGGTGGCCATCGTCGTCGTCACGGCGATCGCCATCATTGCGGGCCTCGCTGTTCCGAACGTCGCCGACGAGGGTCCCCTCACGGGCCAGATGCCCGGGTTCACCCCCTTCCAGGTGCCCCTTGACGTCGAGACCTTCAAACTGGTCCTGCCCACGGCGCTGAGCGTGGCGTTCGTCGGCCTCATGGAAACCCTCCTCACGGCGAAACTGGTCGATGACATCACCGAGACCCCCTCGCACAAAGGCCGCGAGTCCTGGGGCCTGGGCGTCTCGAACATCCTCGCCGGGTTCTACGGGGGCATCGCGGGCTGCGCCATGATCGGCCAGACCGTCCTCAACGTGAAGACGGGCCAGGCGCGCACCCGCATCTCGACAGTCGTTGCCGGGGTGTTCCTGCTGGCCCTGGTGACCGGGCTCAGCCCAATCATGGGACAGATCCCCATGGTGGCTCTTGCCGCGGTGATGATGGTCGTGGCCGTCACCACGGTGGACTGGCACAGCGTCAGGCCGTCCACCCTGAAAAGGATGCCCCTGCCGGAGACGATCGTCATGGGCGTCACGGTCGCCGTCGTGGTCTTCACCGGCAACCTGGCCTACGGCGTCCTGGTGGGCGTCATCCTTGCGATGGTGCTGTTCGCCCGCCGGGTGGCGCACGTCATCACCGTCGAGCGGACCCTGGCGGACGACGGCGGGAGCGTGCGTTACGAGGTGGTGGGGCCGCTGTTCTTCGGCAGCAGCAACGACCTGGTGGAGCATTTCGCGTACGCCGACGACCCCGCCTCGGTGACCATCGACCTCAGCCGGGCCCAAATCTGGGACGCGTCGACGGTGGCCGCCCTGGACTCAATCGAGACCAAGTACGGGCACCACGGCGCCACGGTGGCCATTGAAGGCCTCGATGAGCGCAGCACCGGCTTCCACCGCCGCCTTACCGGGCATCTGGGCGCCTGAGCGGCGCCCTTCGCAATGAGGCGGGGCCGCAACACGGCCCCGCCTCATGGCATAAGTACTCTCTGCTTAAGAACTAGGAGAAGCGCCCCGGCCGGAACGTTGCCAGCATGGGGTGCTTCCGGCCGGTCAGGATTTCGCCGGCAAGAAGTTCACCGGCGATGAGGCCCAGGGTGGCACCGGAGTGCGTGAAGGCAACGAAGCAGCCTGGCACCTGGCCCAGTTCACCCAGGACGGGTTCGCCGTCGCCGGGGATCGGCTTGTAGCCGATCTTCCAGGAGGCCGGCTTGAGTTCCGGGTTGCCGGCAACCAGCCTGGACGCTTCATCAGCCAGTTCCTGCACCACTTCTTCCGGAATGGTGAAGGAGCCGTCCGCGTGCTCGGTGATGTGTTCCTCGTACCAGTCGTGGTCCAGGGCGAAAGTGCCGCCGGGGTTGGGCCGGAGCGCGGCGCGGGGGGTGTTCATCACGGCGGTGACGTCGTGCGGAACCTGCTTGGTCACCACCAGCATGGACACGGGCGAACCGTTGGGGATGCGAATGCCCATGGGTTCGACGACGGCGGGTGTTGCTGCGCCGCAGGCCACCAGGACCGCGTCGGCCGGGTAGGTTCCGCCCGACGCCGTCTCCACGCCGGTGGTGCGGCCGCCCTCCAGCATGACGGAGGCCTTGCCGGCGTTGAGGACAAGTTCCCCGCCGCGGGAGTGGAACTCCTCCATCAGGAAGTCGATCAGGTCCGGCAGGCTCACCCATCCTTCGCCGGGGTTGAAGATGGCATTGTCGGGCACGGCGGCCGAGTCGATCCCGGGGGTGACGGAGGCGATTTCCTCCGGGGCGACGAGCTTGGAGTCGTAGCCGATGGACTTCTCGTAGGCGTGCCGGGCCTCTGTAGCCTCACTCTGTCCCGCGGCGTTCCACATGAGGCCGCCGCCGAACTGGAGCCACTCACGGCTGGGGTCGGAAGCGAAGAGGGTGCGGTAGCGGTCAACGCCTGCGACCCGGAGCTGGTGGTACGGAGTGGACCGTTCACCGGCGGAGTTCAGCCAGGACAGCGACCGGCCACTGGCTTCGCTGGCCAGGCCGCGCTCGGTCAGCAGAATCACCGAGGCGCCTTCGCGGAGCAGGTGCACGGCGGTGGAGACGCCCAGGATGCCGCCGCCGATGATGGCAACGCGCTTGGTGGCTGGAGCAGAGGACATTGGTGTCCCTTTCTGTGGAATTCGTGGTTGTGGCGGACGCTAACGGAGCGTCAAAGGAAAAGCGCCGGGGCCCGGGACGTTCAGGCCAGGGCGTGGATGCCCTCGATAACCTTGAGTACTTCAAGCGGATCGGCGGGATCGACGGGCAGCGGCCCCTCCCCGCGGAGGGCGGCGGCGAGCTGCACGTAGAACTGCGGGTAGGCGCCGCGTTCGGCAGGAACGGGGGACGTTGCGCCGTCGACTCCCAGGAGCCCCCAAGACTCCTGGGGGTCACGTCCGTAGCCCGGATCCGACGGCGGCATCCCCGCCGCCAGGGCAGGTTCCTGGCCGTCAAGACCCCACTTGGTGTACCCGGCCTCGGAGCCGAGGACGTGGAAGCGGGCGCCCGCCTGGGCGGCCATGCCGTTCATCCACAGCCGGGAGCGGACTCCGGAGGCGTGCAGCAGTGACACGAACGCTTCGGTGTCGGCAGCGTCCGGGTGCGGCCCGCGGTTGGCCGTCTCGCCGTAGCTCCGTTCCACCGGGCCGAACAACTGTATGGCCTGGTCGATCAGGTGGGCTCCCAGGTCGTGCAGGATGCCGCCGCCCTCGGAGAGGGACACGGTGTCCCGCCAGTTCCCAAACCCTTCCGGCCGCCACCACTCGAACCGTGACTCGAAGCTGGTCACCTGCCCCAGCGCTCCGGAAGCCAGGACTTTCCGGAGGGTCAGGAAGTCCGCATCCCACCGGCGGTTCTGGAACACCGTGAGCCGCACCCCGCCGTCGTCCGCCCTGCTGAGCAGTTCCTCACCCAAGGCGGACGTCGGCACGAACGGCTTGTCCACCACCACGTGCAGGCCATGGGCGATGGCCGTCGCGGCCAGTCCGAAGTGGGTGTGGGGCGGGGTGCCCAGGATGACCAGGTCCAGGTCCGCGGACAGGGCGAAAAGCTCTTCCGGAGTTCCAACGATCCGTGCCCGTGGGTAGAGGCGTGCCGCCTCGGCCGCGCGCCCGGGCTGGGCCGTTACGATCACGTCAAGCGAGAAATCCGGGTTGGCCGCGATCAGCGGCGCGTGGAAGACCTTTCCGGAGATCCCAAAGCCGACGACGGCGGTCCGGACGGGCGCAGTGGCAACCGTACCCATCAGAGCACCTCGGAGAGGAACCGTTGGAGGCGTTCGCTGCGGGGGTTGTCGAAGAGTTGGGTGGGGGTTCCTGCTTCGACGACTTCGCCTTCGTCCATGAAGACCACCTGGTCGGCGACTTTGCGGGCGAAGCCCATTTCGTGGGTGACCACCAGCATGGTCATGCCGCGGCGGCCCAGGCCCGCCATGAGGTTCAGGACGCCCTTGACCAGCTCGGGGTCCAGGGCGCTGGTTGCTTCGTCGAAAAGCATGACTTCGGGTTCCATGGCCAGGGCGCGGGCGATGGCCACGCGCT
The DNA here is from genome assembly GCF_059414985.1 of Arthrobacter sp. SAFR-044. Taxonomy (NCBI): domain Bacteria; kingdom Bacillati; phylum Actinomycetota; class Actinomycetes; order Micrococcales; family Micrococcaceae; genus Arthrobacter; species Arthrobacter sp. SAFR-044. Next base: position 36,547 of record NZ_JBPFDN010000017.1, read on the forward strand.
GCTGCTGGCCCCCGGAAAGGTCGCGGGGGCGGTGGTCAGCGCGTTCGGCAAGGCCTACTTCGGCCAGGCGTTGGCGGGCTGTGGCCATGGCCTGGGCTTTGGGCATACCCTTGACGCTCCAGAGTGCCAGGGCCACGTTTTCTTCCGCGGTGTGGTCCGGGAAGAGGTTGAAGTGCTGGAACACCATGCCGATGCGGGTGCGCAGGGTGTCCGGGTTGGTGCCCAGGGTGCTGTCGCCGGCGAGCAGCACGTCCCCGCTTTTGGGTTCGTGGAGGCGGTTGATACCCCGCAGGAGGGTGGATTTGCCGGAGCCGGAGGGACCGATGATGCAGGTGGTGGTTCCTGGGGCAACCGTCAGGCTGACGTTGCGCAGGACGTCGATGTCGCCGTAGGCCATGGTGACGTTGCGAAGTTCCAGGCTGGAGCCGTGGAACGTCCTGGCCTCCATGGGCCCTGCTGTGGCGGTGTTTTTGGTGGGGGTGTTCATGTGTTGCTCCCGGTGGTGAGCGGCGAGGCCGCGTCGAGTTCCTTGACTTCCTTCAGCCCGCTGGTGGGCGGGGCGGCGCGGCGGCGTCCGGTGCGGAACTTGTTGTCGAAGTGGTTTACCAGGTGGGTCAGCGGGACGGTGATTACCAGGTAGAACAGGCCCGCCGCGACCAGGGGTGAGAGGTTGCCGGAGAGCACGGCGGCGTCCTGGCCCACGCGGAAGAGTTCGCGTTCGGTGACCAGCAGGCCCAGGAAGTACACCAGGGATGAATCCTTGACGATCGCAATGAACTGGTTCACCAGGGCCGGAAGCACCCGGCGTACACCCTGGGGCACCACCACCAGGGCCATGGACTTGGCGTAACTCATGCCCAAGGCGCGGCAGGCCTCGCCTTGGCCCTTGTCCACGCTGAGGATGCCGGCGCGGAAGATCTCCCCGATGTAGGCGCTGGCGATCAGGCTCAGCGCGATGATGCCCAGCGGGTACGGGGACGGCCCGAAGATCGACTGGCTGAGCCGGGCGAAGCCCTGGCCGATCAGCAGGATGGTCAGGATGGCCGGCAGGCCCCGGAAAAGGTCCGTGTAGATCCGGGCCGGAACCCGCAGCCATTTCGAGGGTGAGATGCCCATGACGGCCACCACCATCCCCAGCACCGTGCCAAGGACGGTTGCGGCGATGGAGATGATCAGCGTGTTCAGCAGGCCGACCGCCAACAGTTGGGGCAGGACCTCGGCCATAGCGCCGAAGTCGAAGAAAGTACGGATGATGGTGTTGAACCAGTCCATGGTTGCTCTCAGACGTAGATTGGGTGGAGGTGCCGGGGCGGGCCGCGGCCAGCGGGGCCCGCCCCGGCCGTGAAGCTGGAGGGCTGGTGCGCGCGGGCTACTTGCTCGGTGCCGGTGAGGCGGAGGCGGCCTGTTCGGCCTTCGGCAGGTACTGCTTAGGCATCGGGGAACCCGGGAACCACTTCTGGTAGAGCTTCTTCCAGGTGCCGTCCTCCATGGCGGCAGCCAGGCCCTTGTTCAAGGCTTCCTTGAAGGCGGTCTTGCCCTTGGCGACGGCGAACCCAGCCGGAGCGTCGAAGGACGGGATGTCCGCGGCGCTGACCAGGCCGTGCTGGTCCTCGTAGGCCTTCGCTGCCTCGTAATCCAGGAAGTGGGCGTCCACGCTGCCGCTGTTCACGGCCGCGATGGCGGTGTTGTTATCCGGGAAGCGGACCAGGCTTGCCGAGGTGAAGTTCTTGACGGCGTACGCTTCCTGCAGGGTTCCCTGGACCACGCCCAGGCGCTTGCCGGCCAGGCCCTCAGCGCTTGAGATGCCCGACGTCTTGGTGGTGATCACCGTCAGGTAACCGGCCAGGTAGCCGTCCGAGAAGTCCACGGTTTCCTTCCGCTTGTCCGTGATGCCGATCGCGGCCACACCGGCGTCGAACTGCCCGTTGGCCACTGCGGCAAGGAGGCCGGAGAAGTCCTGGCCGGTGAAGACGACGTTGTCCACACCGGCCCGGTGGGCCACATCCTTGAACAGTTCGACGTCGAAGCCGGTGAAATTACCCGACGCGTCGGCGAAGGTGTACGGCTTGGAGTCCCCCAGGCTGGCCACGCGGATGGTGCCCGGCTGGATCAGTCCGTAGGGGTTGTTCTCTGTGGTGGAAGCGGCGGAGGTGGAGCTGCAGCCGGAGAGCGCCAGGACCGCAGCCAGTGCTGCGGCGGCGATTCCGGCCGGGCGGAGGTTCTTTTTCTTCACAGCGTTGTCCAATCGTTGGGAGGGAGGCGGTGCTGTCAGGGCCGCCGAAGAAAGTCGCCGATGCTCTTGTTGAGTCCGGTCTCACACCCTAGGATTGAGACCGGACTCACATCGATGGATAGAAATGTAGCGGAAGTCACAGGGGGCGTCAACAGCCCTTCGAAAGGTGAAGATGAGCGCTGAAGGAGCACGGCGGCGGGACGTCACCGTTGCGGACGTCGCAAAGGCAGCCCAGGTCTCCAAGGCCCAGGCCGCCCGCGCGTTGGGCAATTACGGCGCCGTCAGCGACGACGTCCGCGAGCGTGTCCTGGCCGCAGCGGAGGCCCTCTCCTACCGGCCCAATGAGCTTGCGCGGAGCATGAACACGGGTAAATCGCACACCATCGGCGTGGTGGTGGGTGACATCGAAAACCCCCACTTCGGACTTGCAACCCGGGGCATCACGGACACGGCGAAGAAGGCCGGCTACAACGTCATCCTGGTCAATACTGACGAGGACCGCGAGGCGGAAGTGGACGCCGTCCGGGTGCTGCTGGACAAGCGCGTGGACGGGCTGATCGTCGCTCCTGCGTCATCGGTGGACACCGGACATCTCCAGGAGGTGCACCGGTCCGGCCGACCCATGGTCTTCATCGACCGCACTGCCGGGGACATGCCGGTTGAGACCATGGCCGTGGACATGGCGCGGATTTCGCGCGAGGCTACGCGGTACCTGCTGGATGCGGGCCACCGCCGGATCGCCTTCATTTCCACGTTGAGGACTAATGCCCCGTACACCCCCGGGGTGAAGCTGGAGTCCTCCCAGATCGCCGACCGTATCGAAGGCATGCGGGAGGCCTTCCTGGAGTCCGGGCTGGCTTTTCCGGAGGATCTGGTCCGGTTGAACGCGGGCGATGAAGACTCAATCCGCAGCATTACCCGGGAAGTGCTCAGGGGGCCGGACCGGGCCACGGCCGTAGTGGCGTCCGACGGCCTCATCGCCCTCAGCGTTGTGGAAGCGATCCAGGAACTGGGCCTGTCCATACCGGCGGATGTTTCATTCCTGATGTACGACGACTTTGCGTGGACCAGGCTTACAGCCCCGCCCCTCACAGTCATCGCCCAGCCCGTCTACAACATGGGAGTAGCGGCAGCGAAGGCGCTGATCCGGCAAATGGAGGGGCTCCCACCTGCCGCTCCCGCGCAGTTCACGGCAACCCTGGTGCGGCGGGGGTCAGTGGGACCGTGCCGGGCCGCTACCGGGAAACCCGGCCGCGAACAGCTGGCGGGAAAGCCCGCCTGACGCCCCGGGCTCCTACTGGGCGGCGTCGAATCCCGCGAGCAGTCGCCGGGATGCTGTCTTCATGTGGGAGCTCATGGTCGCCGTCACGGCCCCGGCATTCCGGGCAACCAGGGCCTCGTAGATTTTGGTGTGCTCCTTCAGTGCAGCAGCAGCATGCCCTTCGTCCGTGAGGGCCCGGTCCACCCAGATCCGCAGCAGTGAACGGATGCTTTGCAGTAGCTCCTGGAGGACCTGGTTTCCGGAAGCTGCAGCAATCTCGCGGTGGAAGGAGGCGTCAGCCTCCACGAAAGCCGCAAGGTCATCCAGGGTGCCCGCCATTGTGTCGAGGTTCCCCTTCATGCGCTCAAGCGCCTCGTCCGTGATGCGCTCTGCGGCCAGCTGGGCAGCCTGTACTTCCAGCCCGCTGCGTAGCTCAACCAACTCACGCGTGCGGGGTGCTCCAAGCATCAGGCCCCAGCTGAGCGTGCGCGGCAAGAGCTCGGAGACGCCGTCGCGAAGGTAGGTGCCGGAGCCGGGGCGGACCACAACGATGCCCAGGATTTCCAGGGCCGCGAGCGCCTCGCGCACCGCGGAACGGCCCACGCCGAGTGAGGCCGCGAGCGTCCGCTCAGCCGGAAGCCTGGTGCCTGGCGCGATATCGCCGCTGGTAAAGAACGCGAGCAAGCGTTCTGCCACTTCCGACACCACCGAGCCCTGCCCAACGGAACCGAGGGCGGCGCTGATCTTGGCCGTTGCGGCGGCGGATTCTACGGACACCTCCCAAGCGTAACAACTGCCTGGCGTCGTGCAGCCGAGCCAACAGGGGGCAGCGGCAGTCGGTGGAAAAACAACAAGTCAACCGGTTGACCAATTACGTTTAGAGTCCTATGGTGGAACTCACAGCTTCATCCGCCGCGGAACCCCAAGCCCGCGTGCACATGAGACAGCCCCACGCCTCCAGTGACGGATGCGGCCGGGACACCAACACCTAGGAGTCAATGTGGACACCACACAATCGGTGGTCGAAAAATCCGCAATCAGGAAAGTGGCGATCAGGCTTGTCCCGTTCGTCGCGCTGATGTTCTTCATCAACTACCTCGACCGCACCGCCATCTCTTTCGCCGGCCCCAACGGCATGAACAAGGACCTGGCCCTGAACGCCGCCCAGTTCGGCTTCGCCTCCGGCGTCTTCTTCATCGGCTACATCCTGCTGGAGATTCCCTCCAACCTGGCACTGCACAAGTTCGGCGCCCGCCGCTGGCTGGCCCGCATCATGGTCAGCTGGGGCATCGTCTCCCTACTCTTCACCTGGGTGGCCAACGTTGAACAGCTTTACATCCTGCGCTTCATCCTGGGCGTGGCCGAAGCCGGCTTCTTCCCCGGCGCGATCCTTTTCCTGAGCCTCTGGGTTCCCGCCCGGCACCGCAGCAAGATCCTGGCCCTGTTCTACCTGGCCCAGCCGCTGACCACTGTCATCGGCGCCCCGCTGGCAGGCATCCTCATCCAGCAGCACGGCCTCTTCGGCCTCGAAGGCTGGCGCGTGATGTTCCTCGGCGTTGCCATCCCCGCCATCCTTATCGGCATCGTTTCCTGGTTCTACCTGGCCGACTCCCCTGCCAAGGCCAAGTGGCTCACCGCTGAGGAAAAGACCTGGCTGACCGGTGCGCTGGAGAAGGAAAAGAACGAAACGGCCGCGGGCAACAAGCATGCCAGCGTCCGCACTGTCTTCGGCAACGGCCGCGTCTGGATGCTCTCCCTGATCTACTTCGGCTTCATCTATGGCCTCTACGCCCTGGGCTTCTTCCTGCCGACCATCATCTCCGGCTTCGAAGGCATCTACGGCACCAAGTTCGACGTCTTCCAGAAGGGCCTGATCACGGCCATCCCGTACCTGCCGGCAGCCATCGCCCTGTACTTCTGGTCCAAGGACGCCACCAAGCGCGGCGTCAAGACCTGGCACATCGCAGTACCGGCCCTGGTGGGCGGCCTGAGCATCCCGCTGGCCCTGTTCGCCGGCTCCCCGGCAGCCACCATCGCCGTCATCACCATCACGGCAATGGCCATCTTCGCCGCGCTGCCCAACTTCTGGACGGTCCCCACCCAGTTCCTGACCGGCGCCGCCGCCGCAGCCGGCATCGCCCTGATCAACACGGTGGGCAACCTGGCGGGCTTCAGCGCCGGCTACATCACCGGCTGGCTCAAGGACTGGACCGGCGACTACACCGTGCCGATGTTCGTGGTGGGCGGCTTCATGCTCCTGTCCGCCGTCCTGATGGTGACGCTCAGCCGTTCCGGCCGCGTAACCGAGGGCGTCCGCGCCGAGGCACTTGATCCCGCCGGCGCCGGGCAGCACGCAGAACCCTAAAGCAGCCGAAAGATCCGGGGGCGCCTTCCTTTCCCGAAGGCGCCCCCACACCAACCACTGCCCCAGACCCTTCCCCAGCTAGGCCCAGGAGCTTTTCCCATGACCCGCCTGTTCAACGAACCGTCAGCCTTCGCTGACGAAATGATCGAAGGCTTCGTCGCCTCCCACGGACGCTGGGTAAAGCGCGTTTCCGGCGGCGTTGTCCGCAACACCAAGAGCACCCCGGACACGGTGGCACTGGTTATTGGCGGCGGCTCCGGCCACTACCCGGCCTTCGCCGGCCTGGTGGGCCAGGGACTGGCTCACGGCGCCGCCATGGGCAACCTCTTCGCATCGCCGTCGGCCCAGCAGGTTTACAACGTGGCCAAGGCCGCCAACAACGGCGCCGGCGTGCTGCTCGGATACGGCAACTACGCCGGCGACGTCCTGCACTTCACCCAGGCCCAGGAAAAGCTCCGCAGGGAAGGCATCGACTGCCGCAGCATCGCCGTCACGGACGACGTCTCTTCCGCCCCGATCGAAGAGCACACCAAGCGCCGCGGCATCGCCGGAGACCTGACCGTGTTCAAGGTGGCGGCCGCCGCCGCGGAAGCAGGCTACGCGATGGACCAGGTGCTGGAGATCGCCGAACGCGCCAACCACCGCACCCGCTCCTTCGGCGTCGCCTTCACCGGCTGCACCCTCCCGGGCGCAGACACGCCGCTGTTCACCGTCCCGGAAGGCCGGATGGCGGTAGGCATGGGCATCCACGGTGAGCCAGGCATCGAGGAAACAGGCATTCCGACGGCGGATCAGCTCGCCGAACTCCTTGTAGGCAAGCTCCTCACCGAAGTGCCCGACGGCGTGGACGCTACGGGAGCCCGTGTGGTCCCCATCCTCAACGGCCTGGGCAGCGTGAAGTACGAAGAGCTCTTCGTGGTGTACCGCCGCGTGGCCCAGCTCCTGGCCGAGGCAGGCCTGCAGGCAGTGGACCCGCAGGTGGGCGAACTGGTCACCAGCTTCGACATGGCCGGCACCTCCCTCACCCTCTTCTGGCTCGACGACGAACTCGAGACCCTCTGGAACGCCCCCGCCGACGCTCCGGCCTTCCGCCGCGGCGCCGTCACGGCCGAGGCCCTGGAGGAGACGGCGGGCGAGGCCGACGACGTCGACATTTCCATCCCGGAGGCAACCGCTGAATCCCGTGCCGGCGCCGCCCGGGTCCTCGCGGCGCTTGGCGCCGCCAAGGATGTAGTGGACGCCAACGCCGCCGAACTGGGCCGGATCGATGCGGTCGCCGGCGACGGCGACCACGGCATCGGCATGGAGCGCGGCGTCCGAGCCGCCGTGGAAGCCGCCGCAGCCGCCGTCGCGCGCGGTGCCGGCGCTGCCACCACCCTGTACTTTGCCGCCGATGCCTGGGCTGACAAGGCCGGCGGCACATCCGGTGCGCTCTGGGGCATGGCCCTGCGCGCCGTCGGTGACGCAGTGGGTGACAGCAAAGCCCCCGACGCCGGTGCTGTCGCCAACGGAGTCGCCGGAGCCGCCGCCGCGATCATGGACTTCGGCAAGGCCAAGGTGGGCGACAAGACCCTGGTGGACGTACTGGTCCCCTTCCGCGACGCCCTCACCGCCGGTGCCAACAGCGGCAAGCCGCTGGCCGACGCGTGGGATGCTGCCGCCAGCTCCGCCCAGCAGGCCGCCGAGGACACCGCCAACCTGCTGCCCCTCATGGGCCGCGCCCGGCCGCACGCCGAAAAAAGCCTAGGCACCCCCGACGCCGGCGCCGTCTCCATGGCCCTGATCGTCCGGGCCATCCACAACACCCTCAGCCAGAACACCACCATCAAGGAGAACGCATGAGCACCAAACTGCGCCTGGTCATTGGAGCCGACGACGCCGGTTTCGACTACAAGGAAGCCCTCAAGGCCGACCTGGAAGCCTCCGAACTGGTCGAATCCGTGACCGACATCGGGGTGGACCCCACCAGCCACACCCCCTACCCCTCCGTGGCCATCGCCGCCGCCGAACTCATCGCCGCCGGCAAGGCCGACCGCGCCCTCCTGGTCTGCGGCACCGGCCTCGGTGTCGCGATCGCTGCGAACAAGGTCCCCGGAGTCCGCGCCGTCACCGCGCACGATTCCTTCTCCGTTGAGCGGGCCGTCCTGTCCAACAACGCCCAGGTCCTCACCTTCGGCCAGCGCGTCGTGGGCCTGGAACTCGCGCGCCGCCTGGCGAAGGAATGGCTCACCTACACGTTCGACGAAACCTCCGCCTCGGCGGAGAAGGTCGCCCTGATTAAGGACTACGAGGGTGTCACTTCCTGCTAAAAACCCCCAAGCCATCATCGGCGTCAGCCTGAAAATGTACTTCGGCTACGCCCGCTCGGTGGACTACTGCCGCGACGTCGCCGCCATCGCCTTCGCCCACCCGGCGGTGCAGAGCGGCGACATCGAGCTGTTTGTCCTGCCCGTCCTCCCGGCCCTGCCCGAAGCGGCGCGGATCCTCGGCCCCGCCGGGGCAGCCACCGGAGCACAGGACATCTTCTGGGAAGACGAGGGCGCCTTCACCGGAGAAGTCGGCGGCAAAACCGTTGCGGAGCTTGGCGGACGGTACGCCGAGGTGGGCCACGCCGAAAGGCGCCGGATCTTCGGCGAGGATGACGCGATCATCGGCCTGAAGACCGCAGCCGCCTACCGCAACGGCCTTACTCCGGTGTTGTGCGTCGGGGAGCTGCAGCAGGGTTCGGTGGAGGAAGCCATTGCGCGGTGTTCGGCAGAGATCGACGGCGTCCTCAACCGTGCCCAGTCCCTTGGGCCGGCCGGCCGGACCATCGTGGCCTACGAGCCGCAGTGGGCCATCGGCGCCCCTGAGCCTGCCACACCGGAGTACATCAGCGCCGTCATCACGGGGCTGGACGCGCACCTGCGCGGCCTGCCGGGCCAGGAGAACAGCCGGGTGATCTACGGCGGCAGCGCCGGTCCGGGCCTGATCACCCAGCTGGATCCCGACGTCGCCGGCTTGTTCCTGGGCCGCTTCGCCCACGACCCGAAGGCGCTGAAGACCATCCTGGACGAGACAGCGGCCCGACTGGCCAAGGTGGGGGTGGCGGCATGAGCAGCAGGATTGGCCAGAGCAGAATCGGACTGAGCAGCTACGCGTACTTCTGGCAGCTCTCGGACAAGGTCGCTGAGCCGCTGAGCATCCATGACGCCCTGGAGCGGACGGCGGAGCTGGGCGTGGACCTGTTCCAGATCTGCGATTACGCGCCGCTGGAGGAGATGGACGACGCCGGCCTGGCCGCCGTGCGTGCCACCGCGGACTCCCTGGGGATCAGCCTTGAGCTGGGCACCAAGGGCATCCGCCCCGAGCACCTGCGGAAGTTCCTGCACATCGCCGGGATCCTCGGCAGCCCAATACTGCGGACCATGTTCAACACCCCGGGCCACACCCCCACCACGGAGGAAGCAGTGGCCATCTTCAAGGAGGTGCTGCCCGATTTCGAGGCCGCGGGGGTGAAGATCGCGGTGGAAACCTACGAACAGGTCCCCACTTCCCGCGTCCTGGACGTGATCCGCGGTGTGGACAGCCCGTACCTGGGGATCTGCAGCGACCCCGCCAACACCGTCGCGGCGCTGGAGATGCCGCGTGAGGTGATTGACGCCGTCGCACCCTACGTCCTGAACATGCACATCAAGGACTTTGCCTTCAGCCGCAAGGACGGGTGGGTGGGGTTCACCTACTCAGGCGCCCCGCTCGGCGAAGGCCTGCTCGACTACGGGTACATGGCCGGGAAGATCCGGCCGCACGAACGAAACATCAACCAAATCGTCGAACACTGGCTGCCCTGGCAGGACTCCGAGGCGGAAACCATCCGGCTCGAAAACCAGTGGACCCGGCAAAGCATCGAATTCCTAAGGAGCAAGTGAAATGTCAGCAGAAACTTTGACCGTCGCCGTCATCGGAGCCGGAGGCAAGATGGGGCTGCGCGTTTCCCGCAACCTCCAGAAGTCCGGCCACACCGTCTTCTACAGCGAGAACTCCCCCGCCGGCCAGGAGCGCGTCCGCGCCGAGGGCCGCGACATCACCGCCACGGACGACGCCGTCAAGGGCGCCGACGTCGTGATCCTCGCCGTCCCTGACACCGTCCTGGGCATCGTGTCAGAAGGCGTGGTCCCGCAGATGAAGGCCGGATCCATCCTCCTCACCCTGGACCCCGCCGCCGCCTACGCCGGCCTGCTGGCCAAGCGCGACGACGTCGTCCAGGCAGTTGCCCACCCGTGCCACCCGTCGGTGTTCCTGGAGCGCACCACCAAGGAAGAATGGGCCGACACCTTCGGCGGACAGGGCGCGCCGCAGAACGTTGTGGCCGCCATCGACGCGGACGCCCCGGAGGCCACCAAGGCTGCTGCCGAGGCAACAATCCGCACCATCTACGCCCCGGTCATCGACGTCCACTGGGTCACCGTCAAGCAGCTGGCCATCCTGGAGCCCACCCTGGTGGAAACCGTTGCCTGCATGATCGGCACCCTGCTCAACGAGGCCCTGCACGAGACCGTCCACACCGCCGGCGTCCCCGAGGAAGCCGCCAAGGCCATGCTGTTCGGCCACGTCCAGATCGCGCTGACCAACGCCCTGCGCGGCTCCAACCCGTTCTCCGAGGCCTGCGAAATCGCCATCCAGTACGGCAAGGACACCATCATCAAGGACGACTGGAAGAAGATCTTCGACGACTCTGAACTGGACGGCGTCATCGCCAAGATGCTCAAGCTTGAGGCAGTGAAGCGCTAGGACTTCCCGCCACAGCGGCGGCTGCCACCCTGCTCCTCTTCGGACGGGATGGCAGCCGCCGCTTTGTGTTCCACGCGCTGCCCACGCCGCCGCTCAGGCGGCTGGAGGGGCTGTGGACTCGCGGACAATCACGTGGGTGGCCAGCTCCACCCGGTGGGAGTCCAGGACTTCCCCGCGCGCCTGGCGCAGCAGTGACCGCAGGGCAGCCCTTCCCATCTCCTCGAGGGGCTGGGCAACCGAGCTCAAGGAGGGAACGGACTGCTCACCCTGGTTGGTGCCATCGAACCCGATGAGGCTGATGTCCTCGGGGACCCTGATCCCGTGGTGCCGCGCCTCGCTCAGGACGCCCAGGGCGATCGTGTCGCTTCCCGCGAAAATGGCGGTGGGAAGTTCATCAAGCTGGAGCAGGGCTTTGAGTCCCCTGACCCCGCTTTCGGTCCGGAACCGGCCCCCGGAGACAATGTACCGGGGGTCCACCGGCACGCCGGCAGCCATCAGGGCGGCCATGTAACCGTGAAGCCGCGCCTGGTTGCATTCAGCCCCCTCAATCCCGCCGATGTAGGCGATGCGCCGGTGCCCCAGCCCCAGCAGATGCTCGGCGGCCGCCTTGCCGCCGGCCCAGTTCGTCGCCCCGACGCTGACCACGTCAGCGGAAGGCGGATTGAGCGGGTCGATGACCACCACCGGAATCTGGCGGCGCCGGAACGCATTCAGCTGGGCCTCGCTAAAAGCCGAGGTGACCACGATCATTCCCGCCCTGCCCTCTTCCAGGATGCGCTGGGCACGGCGTTCGGGGCTGTGCGGCCCAACGGTGGACTGGCCGGTCACACTCACGAGGATTTCGACGTCGGCGCCGGCCGCGAACTGCAGGATGCCGTTCAGGACCTGGATGGTGTAGGCGGAATCAAGGACGTCGATGACCACTTCCACCACGGTGGCACGTTCCGTGGCTGCGCGGCGCTGCACAGGCGACTGGTACCCCGCCTGCTCCAGTACCGCGAGAATCCGCGCCCTGGTTTCGGGCGCCACGTCGTCCCTGCCGTTCACCACCTTGGAAACAGTTGGAGCCGAGACTCCTGCCTGCCTGGCAACGGTTGCGAGCGTGGGCTTGGTCCGCTCAGGCAATTTGGTCGTCATTGGTTCGCAATCTTTCGAAGATAGAGAGTGCACTAATTCTGGGGAAAGGTGGTTCGAAACGTCAAGCGCGGCTCGGGTTCCGATTTCCGCCCGGAAAAGATCCTCTACGATCCCTTGACCGCAGGGATTTTTAGGGCTTTAGTTTACAGCGTGACTTATATCACCGTTCGAAATGTTTCGAACGAACGTCGGAGCTGAAGCCCCGTACCTCGACAGCAAATTCACAATGGAGAAGCAATGAAGCAACCCCAGACGTCCCGGCGCTCTTTCCTCGCCCTCGCTGCCCTTACTCCCTTTGCCGTAGCCGCAACGACTGCCTGCGGAACGTCAGGTCCGGGCGCCTCGAGCGGCGGTGGAGGCGCCAGCATGTGGTACCTGTCCGGCGAACCGAACCAGACCACCATGCAGAAGGCGGTGGATGCATTCAATTCGGCCAACTCCGCTGACAAGATCAACGTCACCTACTTCCAGAACGACGCCTACAAGACCAAGATCAAGACCGCAATCGGCGCCAACCAGGCGCCAACCATCATTTACGGCTGGGGCGGCGGTGGCCTGAAGACCTACGCCGAGGCCAACCAGGTGGAAGACCTGACCAGCTGGCTTGAGCAGAACCAGGACCTGAAGAAGAAGTTCTTCCCGTCCTCCTTCGGCGCCGCCACGATCAACGGCAAGATCTACGCCCTGCCCAACCAGTACGTGGCCCCGATTGTCCTGTTCTACAACAAGGAGCTGTTCCAGAAGGCAGGCGTCCAGCCGCCCAAGTCGTGGGAAGACATCATGTCCCTGGTCAAGACCTTCAACGGCATGGGTGTGGCTCCCTTCTCCCTGGGCGGCCAGTCGCGCTGGACCTCGATGATGTGGCTTGAGTACCTGCTGGACCGCATTGGCGGCCCGGAGGTTTTCAAGGCGATCTTCGAAGGCAAGCCCAATGCCTGGATGGACCCGGCTGTTATCGAGACCGGCACCAAGGTCCAGGAACTGGTCTCCGCTGACGGTTTCATCAAGGGCTTCTCCTCCATTACCGCTGACTCGCAGGCAGACCAGGCACTGCTGTTTTCCGGCAAGGCGGCCATGATGCTGCACGGTTCCTGGACCTACGGTGCCATGAAGAAGGCCGGCCAGAACTTCGTCCAAAACGGCAAACTGGGCTTCGTCCCGTTCCCCACCATTGCCGGCGGCAAGGGCGATCCGAAAAATGGCGTGGGAAACCCCGCGGCCTACATGTCCATCTCCTCCAAGGCCAGCGACAAGGAAAAGGAATCCGCAAAGAAGTTCTTCAAGGACGGCATCCTGACCGAGACGGTGATTGACGCCTACATCAACTCCGGCTCGGTGCCCATCGTCAACGGCATCGAAGACAAGCTCAATACGTCCGAGGACAAGGAGTTCCTGAACTTTGTCTACGACATGGCCAAGAACGCCCCGAACTTCCAGCAGTCCTGGGACCAAGCACTGAGCCCAACCGCCGCCGAGGCCCTGCTGAACAACATCGACCAGCTGTTCCTGAAGTCCATCACGCCGCAGCAGTTCGCCGAGAACATGAACGGCACCCTCGGGAAATGAGTAACGCCATCTCCACCGCCCCGCGGGCCACTGCCAGGATCAAGGAATCCAGGCAGACCGAACAGCGCAAGGCCGCCCTGGCCTGGCTGACACTGCCCGCACTGTTCTTCTTCCTGGTGTTCGCCGTCATCCCGTTGGCCGGCGTGCTCATCCTCAGCTTCACCAGCTGGGACGGAATCGGTGCCATCGGGGCGGCGGGGCTGGACAACTGGTTCTCCGTGTTGGCAGATCCGGGGCTGTACAACGCCCTGGGCCTGACCTTCCTGATCATGATCGTCTCGTGGCTGGTCCAGACCCCCATCAGCCTCCTGCTGGGCGTCTTCACGGCAGGAAGCCAGCGGTACCGCGCCGCCCTGGCGGTGCTGTACTTCCTGCCCCTGCTGCTGTCCTCGGCCGCCGTCGCCATCGCCTTCAAGGCCCTGCTGGACCCGAACTTCGGCCTGGCAACCGGCCTGGGCCTGCCCTTCCTGGCGCAGGACTGGCTCGGGGTTCCGCACCTTGCCCTGGGCCTGGTCATCTTCGTCATCGCCTGGCAGTTCGTGCCGTTCCACACGCTTATCTACCAGGGCGGCGTGCGGCAGATCCCCAAGTCGCTGTATGAAGCGGCCCAGATCGACGGTGCCGGAACCATCAAGCAGTTCTTCCACATCACCCTGCCCCAGTTGAAGTACACCATCATCACCTCCTCCACGCTGATGGTGGTGGGCTCGCTGACCTACTTCGACCTGATTTTCGTCCTCACCGGCGGCGGACCCGGAAACTCCACCCGGATTCTGGCCCTGGACATGTACCTCAGGGGCTTCCGGGCCAACCTCATGGGTCCTGCCAGCGTCATCGCCGTCATTCTCGTCATCATCGGCCTTGCACTTGCCTTGTTCCTCCAGCGCCTTGGGGGCAAGGACAAGCAGGGCAGCCAATTGGAAGGTTTGTAGGGTGAGTACCGTCCTGAAGAGCAATACGCAGGAGGCCCGGACCGGAACCATTGGCGGCCCACCGGCCGCCACGAGGGGGCTCGGTTCACGGCTGAAGCGGCTGAATATTCCCGGCGGCCTTGGCGGGTGGATCTGGCTCGCCATCATCATCCTGCCGGTCTATTACGTGGTGATCACCAGCCTGAAGACGCAGGCAGGTTACTTTGGCCAGAATCCCCTGGCCCTGCCTGCCTCGCCCACGCTGGAGAACTACCAGATGGTCCTCGAGGCGGATTTCGCAACGTACTTCATGAACAGCGCCATCGTCACGCTCGGTTCCGTGATCCCCACGGTGCTGGTTTCCTTCATGGCCTCCTTCGCCATAGTCCGTGGCAGCGGCAGGTTCCTCAAGCTGGTCAACGGCGTGTTCCTCATGGGGCTGGCCATTCCGCTGCAGGCCACGATCATTCCCATCTACCTGATGATCATCCGGCTCAACCTGTATGACAGCCTGCTGGCGCTGATGCTGCCGTCCATCGCCTTTGCCATCCCGCTGACGGTGCTGATCCTGTCAAACTTCATCCGCGACGTTCCGAACGAACTGTTCGAATCCATGCGGCTGGACGGCTGCAGCGAATGGCAGACCATGTGGCGGCTGGCCCTGCCCCTGACCCGGCCGGCCATCGTGACGGTTGCCATTTACAACGGCCTGCACGTCTGGAACGGGTTCCTGCTTCCGCTGGTCCTCACCCAGAGCCCCGGCCTGCGTGTTCTGCCTCTGGGCCTGTGGACCTTCCAGGGCGAGTTCAGCGTCAACATCCCCGCCGTTCTTGCCTCCGTGGTGCTCAGCACCCTGCCCATCCTGGTGCTGTACGTCATCGGCCGCCGCCAGCTGCTCGCAGGCCTGACCGCCGGCTTCAGCAAGTAACGCCCGGGATTTCCAGAAAGGACTATCAACATGACCACCCCGAAATCCCTGCGGGTCGGCATGGTGGGCTACGCCTTCATGGGCGCCGCCCACTCCCACGCCTGGCGCACTGCACCCCGGTTTTTCGACCTTCCCCTGCAGCCACAGCTCACCGCGGTGGCAGGCAGGAATGCCGACGGCGTCCGCGCCGCGGCGGACAAGCTCGGCTGGGAATCCGTCGAGACCGACTGGCGGCGCCTGATTGAGCGGGACGATATCGACCTCATCGACATCTGTACGCCCGGCAACACCCATGCCGAGATCGCCATCGCCGCCCTTGAGGCCGGCAAGCACGTACTATGCGAAAAGCCGCTGGCCAACTCCGTGGAGGAAGCCGAACGGATGACGCTCGCCGCGGAGACGGCCGCGAAAAACGGCGTCTACTCGATGTGCGGCTTCAGCTACCGGCGCACACCCGCACTGGCCCTGGCCAAGCGGTTCGTGGAACAAGGCCGGCTGGGCGACATCCGCCACATCCGCGCCCAATACCTGCAGGACTGGCTCACCGACGCCAACGCCCCCATGACCTGGCGGCTGGACAAGAGCAAGTCCGGCTCAGGCTCACTGGGTGACATCGGAGCACACAGCATCGACGCCGCGCAGTGGGTCACGGGCCTGAACATCAGCGGGGTATCGGCACTGCTCGAAACCTTTGTCCCGGAACGCCCGCTGGCCGGTGACCTGGTAGGCCTCGGCGGCCACGGCGACCTCAGCAGTGACGCCCCGCGCGGGACAGTCACCGTTGATGATGCGGCCATCTTCAGCGCAAAGTTCGACGGCGGCACTTCAGCAGGTGCCATCGGCGTCTTTGAAGCCACGCGCTACGCGCTGGGCAGGAAGAACGCCATGCGGCTGGAGGTCAACGGCACCAGGGGTTCGCTGGCCTTCGATTTTGAGGACATGAACGTCCTGTCCTTCTACAATGCGGCGGAATCCCCCGACGCCGGCTTCCGCCGGATCTTCGTGACTGAGCCCGAGCACCCGTACGTGGGGAACTGGTGGCCCACCGGTCACGGCCTGGGGTACGAGCACGGCTTCACCCACCAGGTGGTGGACCTCGTCACGGCCATCGGCGAAGGCCGCCAACCGGAACCGTCCTTCGCGGATGCCCTGCAGGTGCAGCGGGTCCTGGCTGCCGTGGAGTCAAGCGCCGCGAACTCCAGCCAGTGGCAAAAAGTCTGAGCACCTACGGCTTCGATCAATCTAGGAACACACATGACACGACCAATCACGCTGTTTACCGGCCAGTGGGCCGACCTGCCCTTTGAGGAAGTGGCGCGGCTTGCCGGCGAGTGGGGCTTTGACGGGCTGGAGATCGCCTGCTGGGGCGACCACCTGGACCCCCGCCGGGCGGCCGAGGACGACAACTACCTGCAGGGCCGGCTGGACATCCTGGAGAAAAACAACCTCAAGGTGTTCGCCATCGCCAACCACCTGACCGGCCAGGCCGTGTGCGACGACCCGATCGACGAGCGCCACCAGGGCATCCTGTCCGCCGAGACCTGGGGCGACGGTGAGCCGGAAGGAGTACGCCGCCGGGCAGCGGAAGCCATGAAGGACACCGCCCGGGCGGCCGCACGCCTCGGCGTGAAGACCGTGACGGGGTTCACCGGCTCCTCCATCTGGAAGGCGGTGGCCATGTTCCCGCCCGCCTCCCAGGCCATGATCGACGCCGGCTACCAGGACTTCGCCGACCGCTGGAACCCCATTCTGGACGTCTTCGACGAGGTAGGTGTCCGCTTCGCCCTGGAGGTCCACCCGTCCGAAATCGCCTACGACTACTGGACTGCCAAGCGGACCCTCGAAGCCATCGGACACCGGGAGGGCTTCGGCCTGAACTTCGATCCCTCCCACTTCATCTGGCAGGACCTGGACCCCGTGATGTTCCTGCAGGACTTCGCGGACAAGATCTTCCACGTCCACGTCAAGGAGTCCATCCGCCAGCTCGACGGCCGCAACGGCCGCCTGGGGTCGCACCTTGCCTGGGCCGACCCCCGGCGCGGCTGGGATTTCGTCACCGCAGGGCATGGGGACGTGCAGTGGAACCGGATCTTCCGCACCTTGAACGCCATCGGCTACGACGGCCCCACCAGCATCGAGTGGGAGGACGCCGGAATGGACCGGCTGATCGGCGCCCCGCAGGCGCTGGCCATGGTCCAGGAACTGGCCCGGATCGCCCCGCCGGCGGCAGCCTTCGATGCTGCCTTCGCCAGCCACTGACCCTACGCATTGCCGGCACAAGCCGGCAGCCAAACAAAGGAACACTTCAATGACAGAACGCAAGAATGCGCTGGTGGTCCGCGGCGGCTGGGACGGCCACCAGCCCTACGAGGCCACCGAACTCTTCATTCCCTACCTCAGGGACAACGGCTACGACGTCCGCGTGGAGGAATCCCCCAAGGTCTACGCCGACGCCGAATACATGGCAGGGGTGGACCTGATCATGCAGTGCATGACCATGACCACCATCGAAAAGAACGAGTTCGCCGGACTGCGGGCAGCCGTGGAGAACGGCACCGGCCTGGCCGGCTGGCACGGCGGCATCGCTGACTCGTACCGGAACACCTCCGACTACCTGCACCTGATCGGCGGCCAGTTCGCCTGCCACCCCGGCAAGCACCCGGACGAATGCATCGGCGAACAGTCGGACAACTACGTGCCCTACACCGTCAACATGCTGCCCGCCGCCGCCGAGCACCCCATTACCAAAGGCATCAAGGACTTCGACCTCGTCACCGAGCAGTACTGGGTCCTCGCAGACGACTACATCGACGTCCTGGCCACCACCACGCAGAAAGTCCGCGAGTGGGACCCCTGGAACCGCGAAGTGACCTCCCCTGCCATCTGGACCCGCCAGTGGGGCAAGGGACGGATCTTCGTGTCCACCCCGGGCCATCGCGTGGAAATCCTCCAGGACCGGAACGTACGCACCATCATCGAAAGGGGCCTGCTGTGGGCAAGCCGTTGAAAGTAGGAATCGTTGGCTGCGGAGCCATCATCGCGCAGTACCTCACCAACTTCCGGCGGCTGGACCAGATCCAGCTGGTGGCCGTGGCGGACCTTGACCCGGCACGCGCCCAGGCAGTGGCAGACGACTACGACGGCGTCCGCGCCCTCTCCGTGGAGGAACTGCTCGCCGCAGACGACGTGGACCTGGTCCTGAACCTGACCATCCCCGCGGCGCACGCGGACGTGGCGCTGAAGGCGATCGCCGCCGGAAAGAGCGTCTACGGCGAAAAGCCGCTCGCCGCCACGACTGAAGAGGCACGCAAGGTGCTGGACGCGGCACGCCAGGCAGGCGTCGTCGTCGGCTGTGCCCCTGACACTGTGCTGGGCACCGGGATCCAGACCGCCCGCAAAGCCATCGACGACGGCCTGATCGGCGCACCCATCTCGGCGTCTGCCACCATGGTGACGCCGGGCCACGAGCGCTGGCACCCCAACCCGGACTTCTACTACCAGCCCGGCGGGGGCCCCCTCCTGGACATGGGCCCCTACTACGTCACCGCACTCGTGACGCTGCTCGGCCCCGTAGTGTCGGTAATGGGTGCCGCCAGCCACACCCGGAATGAGCGGACCATCGGATCGGGGCCGCGCCAGGGGGAAAAGGTACCTGTAAACATCGATTCCCACGTCACCGGGGTCCTGGTCCACGCTTCCGGGGCACTGTCCACGCTCTTCATGAGCTTTGACGCCGTGAAGTCCAAGTCGCCGAACATCGAGATCCACGGCGAGCGCGGATCCCTGGTGGTGCCGGACCCCAACCACTTCGACGGCGACGTCCAGCTGTTCTCCCTGGGCGCCGAGGACTGGGAAACCCTGCCCGTGTCCGCCGGCTACGTTGATTCCGGCCGCGGGTTCGGCATCGCGGACCTGGCCGCCACGCCGCAGGGAAAGGAGCCCCGGGCGGGCGGCGCCTTGGCCTACCACGCCCTGGAAGTCATGGAGTCCGTGCTGGAGTCCGCCCGCCGGGGCACGGCAGTGGCCATCCAAAGCACTGTCGAGCGGCCTGACAGCGTGGAGCTGACGGTCCTGGCTGAGCAAGCGGAGGCACTCCAGTCCAAGTAGCGATACGGAACCGCGCCGCCGAAGCAGTAGGGCTAGTGCAGCCCGTCGCTGCGGGCGGCGCGGTTCCTGCCCAGGGACTTGGCCCTGTACAGGGCGGCATCCGCCGAGGCGATGAGATCATCCACATCGGAAGTTCCGCCGCCGTACGTGGAAATCCCGTAACTCGCGGTGGGCATCTCCATCCCGTCCGGCGTTTTCGCGCCGGTGAGGCGCTGGCTGATTTCCTGCGCGATAGTTTCCGCCCGTTCGGCGCTTGCCCCGGGAACCAGGATGACGAACTCTTCCCCGCCGTACCTTCCGATCAGGTCGGTGGAGCGCACGGTCGCAACGCAGGTTTCGGCGAAGGCCTGCAGCGCCAGGTCGCCGGCGGCATGGCCGTGGGTATCGTTGACCGCCTTGAAGTGGTCAAGGTCGGCAAGGATCAAGGCTCCGGAGCCGCCCGTAATGCTCCGGTCGGCCAGCTGCTCGGCAGCCAGGTCCATGAAAGCCTTGCGGTTCAAAAGCCCGGTGAGGTCGTCCCGGGTGGCCACCACACGCAGGGCGCGGGTCTGCTGTTCGCTGCTCAACGCCGCCATACTGAAGGACACCACCACCAGCAACACCATGGTCACCAGGGTGGTGAGCGCCGATCCGAAGGCGGTCACAAACACGGCGCCGTGCTGGCCCTCCACCAGGAATGCCAGCCAGCGGAAGAAATAAAAGACGGACAGCCCTCCCGCAGCCACCGCCATGGGGATGCGCACCCGCGAGTAGCCCGGCTCAAGGCGCCAAAGCTCGCGGGCCGCCAGCCCAATCGTCAAGCTCATCGCAGCGAGGAACACGGGACCGCCGGACCAGGTATTGGTGGCCGGATGGTCAAGCAGGGAGGCCACCAGGGTGACCAGCGGAATACCGGTGAAGGCCCACCTGGGCGGCCGCACCGTCCGAAGCGAGCGGGCTCCTGCCCACACGGCGACCCCGCCGTGGACCAACAGGGTGTTCCCCACCGGGTTGGCCCACACCTGGTGGGGCGTGCCGTCCAGGAGGAAACAGCCTGTTCCGGACAGGAAGAACAGCAGGGCTCCGCACCACCAGGCACTGTACGGCGAGCGCGTCACCCGGTAAGCGGAAAAATAGAACAGGAACACCAGAACCAAGGCCATCAGGCCAAACGCGATGCGCAGTGTTGCCGTGTCCAGAACCATGTGCCAGAAGTCCCCCCATACGCGGCGGTTGCTGCTCACGCAAGTATTGCATTTCACCCAGACATCGCAGAAGCCCCCGTACCCCTGATTGGGACCTTCCAAACTCGCCTAGGGTGGTGGTTACCACCGGACCACGAAAGGCTGCCATGCTCCTCCTCTTTGGGTTCAAGACCGTACACAAGGCCCTGCCGGGACGGACGGCAACCTGCCCGCACTGCGGCGCCTTCATCCACCACCTCCTTGAGGAGCAGGCCACAAAGTTCACACTGTTCTTCATCCCGGTGCTCACCGTGTCCCGGAAGTACCGGATCACCTGCACCAACTGCGGCTACGTCTCCTCCATTACCGGACGCCAGAAGCGCGCGCTGGAGTTCCGGCCGTAGGGGCCCGCAGGTCCGGAATTCAGCGGCGCAGTTCCGGAAGCCGCAGCAGGGCAACGGCCGCCGCTGCCACCAGGACGGCTGCAGCGGTACTGATTCCGGAATACCCGGTCATGCCCATGACCGGCCCTGCGGCCGCGCTGCCCAGCGCGGCCGCCAGTGACATGGCGGCGTCCGAAAAACCCTGGGCCGGGATCCGCTGGGAAGGCGCCAGGGCGGCGACCAGCAGGGTGGACCCCGCCACGGTGGCGGCAGACCAGCCCAGGCCCAGCAGGACCAGGCCGGTGGTGACGGCCGCCGGATAATCGGCTGCCAGTCCCGTGATCGCCACCGCGGCCATGAGGATCGCCAGGGCCGCCAGCACCATCCTCGCGGGTCCCATCCTGTCCGTAAGCCACCCCACCAGCGGTGACAGGGCGTACATCCCGGCGATGTGCAGGGAAATGGTCAGGCCTATCAGCGCGATGGTGTCCGGGTGGCCCGCTGCCGCCCCGGCCTGGTGCTGCATGTGCAGCGGGGTCATGGACATCACTGCCACCATCACCGCGTGTGCGGCCACCACCGCCACCACGGCCCCGCGCGTGGTGCGGTTCTCCCGCACGATCCGCCACCCGGCTTGCAGGGCGCCCCGGCTGCGTACACTGTCACCGGCATCGGGGCCATCCATGGCGCGGCGGGCCAGCAGCGGGTCGGGCCGGAGGAAGAGCCACACAATCGAGGCGCCGACGACCATGCCGGCTGCCGAGATGAGGAACGGGCCGGCCGCGGCCGGAATCCCCAGCCAGCCCGCCACCACCGCGCCGGGTCCCACCATGTTGGGTCCGGCTACTGCCCCGATGGTGATGGCCCACACCACCAGGGAAAGGTCCCGCCCGCGGTGCGCAGGTTCAGCCAGGTCCGTGACCGCAAAACGGGCCTGGAGGTTCACTGCCGAGGCCACGCCGACCAGGAAGGCACCGGCGAGCAGCAGGAGGAAGAATCCCGTGATCACGGCGCCCACCATCAGCGCGGTGCCCGCAATCGCCGCAGCAAGTCCTGAAGCGAGAGCGAAGCGGCGGCCGCGGGAAAGGGCCAACTGCGCCAGCGGAATGGCGGTCACTGCCGTCCCCAGCGTCAGGGACGTGTTGACCGAGCCTGCCCAGGCCTCGGACCCTGACAAATCCACGGCGAGGATGGAACCCAGGGCCAGCGTGGAGCCGTTGCCCAGGCCGGAAAAGATTTGCGCGCACACCAGCGTCCTGCGCATGCGGGACTGGAGGGACCGGGTGGTGGCGGCGGTGGTGGTCAAGGGTGTGGCTCCTGGGTCAGGAAAACGGAGAGTGCGGCGGGGCCTACCGGGGCAGGGCGCCGTCATGCCCAGTGTGGTGTCATGAGTTTATGCAGTTCAACCATGACAACATGTCCGGCGTCCGGGTGGCGGAAGCACTGGTCAACATGCTCGACGGCGGAGGCTGGGAGGAACGCGCCCTGGGAGACCTCCTGGCTGGCCACCTGTTCCACAATCCGCAGGTGGGCGCAAAGGAGGAAGCGCTCCTGCGCGAGTGGACAATACGCCTGCGCACTGTCTTTGCATTGGACAGCGAGGAGGGGCGTTGCGGCACAGTGAACGCGTTGCTGGAACAGGGGGTCAAGCGGGTTTTCCTCACGGTCCACGACGGACTGGGTCCGCACCTCCACTTTGCTGAGACCAGCGACAGCCTGGTGGAGCGCGTGCGTGCCCTCACCGCAGGTGGCCTGGCCCTCTTCATCACGGAGGCAGCGGGAGGGCGGCTGGGTACCTGCGCCAGGGACGGCTGCCCCAGGGTTTTCGCCGACACCAGCCGCGGCGGACGCCGCGCCTACTGCTCGGCACGGTGCGGCAACGCCGATGCCGTGATGCGATACCGCGGCCGCGGACGCGGGCACCCCGCGGGCCGCCTCTAGCGGGCAGCGTAGCCCTGGCCCCCGACGGCGGAGGCGGCTAAAGTTGGACGCGGTTCCACCCCGCCGTCCCCCGGCAGGGAAACGGGAGCCAGCACGAGGGATTGGAGGTGGTTTTGATGACTGCAGTTGCCGCGCGCCCTGAGCGCCCCGCACCCACCACATCAACCATCCCTCCCGGTTGCACGCTCGCTTGCTGACGGCAGCTTTCCGTAACAGCGTTCCTGCACCGGGGAACCCGCAAGGAAACTATCGTGCACCTTTCTTCAGGCAACCCCCTGGACAACACCTCAAGCACCACCCAGCCAACCGGCGGCCTCGGCACCTACGGCTACACCCCCGCCGTCGCCCGCCACTTCGAGCAGCACCCCTGCCCAGACGCCACGGAACCCGGAAGGGTTGTCCGTGTGGACCGCACCCTGCTGCTGGTTGCCGTCGGCGAAGGACTGCTCCACCTGCCGTATCCCCTGTCCGGCCAGCCGGCCGTCACCGGGGACTGGGTCTGGATCGGTCCCAACCGGGCGGGAGACCGCCAGATCCTGGCAATACTCCCGCGCCGCTCCGAGCTCAGCCGCAAGCGCGCGTTCGAGGACTCCTCCGAAGAGCAGGTCCTGGCCGCGAACATGGATACCGTGGGCGTCGTCGTGCCTGTGGACCGGCCGCTCACGCACAACCGCCTGGAACGCACCCTCGTCGCGGCGTGGGACTCCGGTGCCACCCCGCTGGTGATCGTCACCAAGGCGGACCTTGCGCAGGTGGCGGACGACGTCGTGGGGAAAGTCATCCTGCAGGCGGCCGGCGTGGAGGTGGTCACCACGTCGGCTGAGAACGGCGATGGGATCGACGAGCTGATGTCCCGCATTCCATCGGGCGGGACGATCGTCCTGCTCGGTCCGTCCGGCGCAGGCAAATCCACCTTGATCAATGCGCTGGTGGGCCGCGAGGTCCAGCAGACCGGGGCGGTGCGGTCCGGGGACTTCAAGGGCAAGCACACCACCACCGCCCGCGAACTGGTTCCGCTGTCCAACGGTACGGTGCTGATGGATACGCCCGGAGTCCGGGGTTTCGGGCTGTTCGACGCCGGCGAGGGCCTGGGCGGAATGTTCGGCGACGTGGAGGAACTGGCTGCGGGCTGCCGGTTCGCGGACTGCGCCCACGGCAGCGAACCGGGCTGCGCGGTCCGGGAGGCGATCGACAGTGGTGTCCTGACAGAGCGCCGCTGGAACTCCTACCTGAAGATGCAGCGGGAGCTGGCTGCGCTGGCACGCCGCTCTGACGTCGCAGCCCAGCGCGCGTACCACCGCGAGTGGCACCAGAAGGTGGTCTCCGCGGGAAAGTCGCAGCGCTGGGCGGAGCGCGAGGCCTACGAACGCGAAGGCCGGCCCTCGGGGAAGGACCGGAAGCGGAAACGGTAGGACAGGCCGTATTCCCGTGTCAGGGCGGGGAGTAGGGTTCGGTCATGGACATCATCCTGGTTCCCGGTTTCTGGTTGGACGCCTCATCCTGGGAAGGGGTGACGCCTGCCCTCGAAGCGGCAGGGCATCGCCTTCACCCCCTCACCCTCCCCGGCAAGGAGTCCGTGGACGCCGCCAGGGCGGGCATCAACCTGCAGGACCACATTGACGCGGTGGTGCAGGTCCTGGATGGCCTGCCCGGCAAGGTGGTCCTGGTGGGCCATTCCGGGGGCGGTGCCATCATCCACGGCGCCGTGGATGCCCGTCCGGAGAAGGTGGAGCGTGCCATCTACGTGGACAGCGGCCCGCTCGCTGAAGGCGGTGCCATCAATGACGAACTGCCGGCCGTGGGCGACGAGGTGCCATTGCCGCCCTGGGAAGATTTCGACGACGCCGACCTGGTGGACCTCGATGACGGGCTTCGCCAGGCATTCCGGGAACGGGCTGTGCCGGAGCCCCGCGGCGTGGCGTATGGCAAGCAGCAGTTGCATGACGAACGGCGCTACGGCGTACCCGCCACCGTGATCGCCTGCCAGTTCCCGTCCGCCATGATCCGCGAGTGGATCGCAGCCGGGCACCCGTTCGTCGCAGAACTGGCCAGGGTCCGCGACGTGGAGTACATCGACCTGCCCACGGGGCACTGGCCGCAGTTCACCAAGCCCGACCAACTGGCACGGGCCATCCTGGCCGCCGTTGACCGGACCAATACGGACCAGCTTTGAAAAACCCTTGCGTGCTGCCGCAATGGTCCCCATAATAAATGAATGGCATTCATTTATTCGACAGTCGGTGGCAGCGCCGCCCCTAACCACGCCTCCACCGGTACCGCAGCCCGCATGCCCGCAGAGTGGGGCACCCACCAGCGGACCTGGATGGCCTTCCCGCCGCCAAACGACACCTTCGGGCCGGTGGGAAGCTGCACCCTGGACCGGGCGCGGACCGCCTGGACCACGGTGGCCCGGACCATCGCAAGGTACGAGCCCGTCACGGTCATCGCCGATCCGCGCGATGCCACCGCCGCGCGGGAATGGCTCGGCCAGGGCATCGACGTCCTGGAGGTTCCGCTGGACGACGCCTGGCTGCGGGACAGCGGTCCTACCTTCGTTCACCAGCCGGACGGTTCACTCGCCGCCGTCGATTGGATCTTCAACGGTTGGGGCGCTCAGACTTGGGCTGCCTGGGCTAAGGACCAGGACGTGGCCCGGAGCGTGGCGGCCGGCACCAACGTGCCAGTCAGGCGAAGCTCCTTGGTGAACGAGGGCGGCGGATTCCATGTGGACGGTGAAGGCACGGTACTGCTGACCGAAACGGTGCAGCTCGATCCGGGCCGAAACCCCGGCGCCACCAAGGAGTCCGTCGAGGCAGAAGTCCATGCAGCCCTGGGCACCACCAAGGCCATCTGGCTCCCGCGGGGCCTCACCCGCGACTACGACGAGTTTGGCACCCGTGGCCACGTGGACATTGTGGCCGCCTTCGCCGGCCCCGGCACCATCCTGCTCCATCGCCAGGATGACCCCGCCCACCCCGACCATGCCGTCTACCTGCAGCTGAAGACGGTCCTCGCCGGGCAGCTGGACGCCCAGGGCCAGCCGCTGCGCATCATCGACGTTCCGGCCCCCACCACGCTCAGGGACGACGAGGGCTGGGTGGACTGGTCCTACATCAACCACTACGTGGCCAACGGGGTGGTGGTGCTGTGCAGCTTCAACGATCCCAACGACAGCATCGCCGCAGGCATACTGGAACGCGCCTACCCCGGACGAACCGTGGAACTGGTGGACGCCCGGGATATCTTCGCCTTCGGCGGAGGCATCCACTGCATCACCCAGCAGCAGCCGGCCCTGCTCAAAGGCGGTGCAGCATGAAGCTCGCGCAGGCTACTCATCAACCGGCCGCTGCGGAGGTGTTCGACGTAGTGGAGGCCGGCATCAGCCAGCTCCGCGCCGCGCTGGAGTCCGGAGAGGCTACCAGCGAGGAGCTGGTCCGTTCCTATCTGCAGCGTATCCAGAAGTATGACTCGTCAGGAATATGCCTGAATTCCCTCGTGGTGATGAACCCCGAGGCCATCGCCGAGGCGCAGGACTCGGACCGCCGCCGTGCTGCCGGGTCCACGCTCAGCCCCCTGGACGGCATCCCCTACACAGCAAAGGACAGCTACCAGGTCAAAGGCCTCACCGTCGCTGCCGGCTCACCGGCGTTCAAGGACCTCGTGGCGCAGCGGGACGCCTTCACCATCGAACGGCTGCGGGCCGGGGGCGCAGTCCTGATCGGACTGACCAACATGCCGCCCATGGCCAACGGAGGTATGCAGCGCGGGGCATACGGCCGTGCGGAGAGCCCGTACAACGCGGACTTCCTTACTGCGGCCTATGCTTCCGGTTCCTCCAACGGCTCCGGCACCGCAACGGCCGCCAGCTTCGCAGCCTTCGGACTCGCCGAGGAGACGTGGTCCTCAGGCCGGGCGCCGGCGTCGAACAATGCCCTCTGCGCCTACACGCCCTCCCGCGGCGTCATCTCCGTGCGCGGCAACTGGCCCCTGGTTCCCACCATGGATGTAGTGGTTCCGCACGCCCGCACCATGGCGGACCTGCTGGAGGTCCTGGACGTCGTCGTGGCCGATGACGCCGAGCCACGCGGCGACTTCTGGCGTGTCCAGCCCTGGATTCCGGTGCCCATGGCATCGGCTGTCCGCCCGCCGTCGTACGTAGGTCTCGCCGTTCCGGACGCAGCCGCGGCGGCAGGCGTACTTGCGGGCAAACGGCTTGGCGTGCCGCGGATGTACATCAACGCTGATCCGCAGGCCGGCACTGCCCAAGCACCGGGCATCGGGGGACCCACAGGGCAACGGATTCAAACCCGTGGCTCCATCATTGAACTGTGGAACGCGGCCCGCCGCGACCTGGAAGCCGCAGGGGCCGACGTGGTGGAAGTGGACTTCCCCGTGGTCTCCAACTACGAAGGGGACCGGCCCGGCGCCCCCACCCTCGCCACCCGCGGCCTGGTGTCCCCGGAGTACCTGCGCCGGGAAATCGTGGACCTCTCCGCCTGGGCGTGGAATGACTTCCTGGGTGCCAACGGCGACCCGCAGCTGAACCGACTGGCCGACGTCGATGGAGCCGCCATCTTCCCCGCCCCGGACGGCGCGCTGCCGGACCGCTATGACGGGTTCGATGACGACATCGCAGAGTATCCAGCATGGATCCGGGAGCACGGAGCACCGCTGCTGGCAGAGATTCCACACCTCAGCGACGGGTTGAAGGGGCTCGAGGAAACCCGCCGCGTGGACCTGGAGGAGTGGATGGACGGTCTGGGCCTGGATGCCGTGGTGTTCCCGGCGGCTGCCGATGTTGGCCCGGCGGACGCGGACACCAACACCGCCTCGGCTGACATCGCCTGGCGCAACGTTGTGGGTGGCCAACGGAAACCTGGTCCCCCGGCACCTTGGCATTCCCACCGTCACTGTTCCCATGGGCATCGCGGCGGACATCGCGATGCCCGTGGGCCTCACCATCGCCGGCAAGGCCTACGGTGACACGGAACTGCTCCGGCTTGCTGCGGCGTTTGAAGCCACCGGGACCCGGCGCGTCCCGCCGCCGCGCACCACGCCCGCCGGCAGCGAAGGAACTCCTGGCTAACCGCCTTAACGCCCGCCCGCCTCCCGGCCGCCCCTCGCGTCCGGGAGGCGGGTGGTTCACGACCGCAGGGCCTCCCCGCCCACCCAGCGGAAGCGCCTTGACAGCGTCGTTTGTTAGCGCTGACAGTGGGAGGAAACCGACCCCAAGCGAAAGCCACTCGATGAAGAACTGGGCAGGAAACCTCGAATACTCCTCCGCGGATGTCAGGCGGCCGGAATCCGCAGCGGAACTGGCCTCCATCGTGGCCGCTTCGCCGCGGGTAAAGGCACTGGGTTCCCGGCACTCGTTCAACCGGGTAGGAGACACCGACGGCGTCCACGTCCTCCTCGATGCCCTGCCGCAGCAGGTGGTGCTGGATCGCGGCCGGGGAACGGTCCGCGTCAGCGGCGGGGTGAGTTACGGGGCGCTGTGCCGGACCCTTGAGGAGTCCGGCGTTGCCATCCACAACCTTGCCTCGCTGCCGCATATCTCGGTGGCAGGGGCGGTGCAGACCGGCACGCATGGCTCGGGCGTGAACAACCCTTCCCTCGCCGGCGCCGTGGAATCCATCGACCTGGTCCGGGCCTCCGGCGAGCAGGTCACGCTGACCAGGGCGGACGGTGACGAGTTCCTGGCAAGCGTGGTGGGCATCGGGGCCCTGGGCATTGTCACTGGCCTGGAACTGGCGGTACGGCCCAGCTTCAGGATGCGCCAGCGGGTTCTCGAGGACCTGCCGTGGGACAACGCCCTGGCCGATTTCTCCACCATCGTGTCCAGCGCCTACAGCGTGAGCCTGTTTACGGACTACGCCGGCGACAGGATCAACCAGGTCTGGCTCAAGGCCCTCGACGAGGAGGAGGCGCTTCCAAGCCTGTTCGGGGCAACCGCCGCGCTGCATCCCCGACATCCCTTGCCGGACATGTCCGCGGAAAACTGCACGGCGCAGTTGGACGAACCGGGCCTGTGGCTGGACCGGCTCCCGCACTTCCGGCATGAGTTCACCCCGAGCAACGGAGACGAACTCCAGAGCGAGTTCATCCTTCCCCTGGAGCACGCCCCCGCCGCCCTCCAGGCAGTCCGCGCGCTGGCCGACGATCTCGCACCGCTGCTGTTTGTCTCGGAGATCCGCACCGGCGCAGCGGACGAGTTCTGGCTCAGCCCCTTCTTCCGGCAGCAGAGCGTTGCGCTGCACTTCACGTGGAAGCCGCTGCAGCCCGAGGTGGAGGGCTTCCTTCCGGTCCTGGAGGAAGCCCTGCGGCCCTTTGGTGCAAGGCCGCACTGGGGCAAGCTGTTCACCGCGGACGGCTACGACTGGGAAGCGCTCTACCCGCGCTTCGCCGACTTCCGTGCCTTTGCTGCAAGCCATGATCCCGAGGACAAGTTCCGGAATCCCCTGCTGGACAGCATCCTCGGCGTCCCGGCGCGGCGGTAGGAGGCCGCCGGTACGCTGGAGGCATGACTTTTCGTCCCGCCGTCGTTCCCGCCACTGTCCTTGCCGCCGCCCTGCTGCTGACGGGGTGCGGCGCCGTGGGGGACGCTGCGGGAAACGCGGCCAGCGACGCCGCCTCCAAGGCTGCCTCGACCGCCGCCCAGGAAGTCAACCGGCAAGTCTGCGCAGTAGTCCAGGACGGACTGGTCAGCGTTGAGGACCGCAAGGCGTTGGCAGGTTTGGTCTCGGCTGCACGGACGGCAGGGGTCCCCGCGGAGATCACGACGCCGTTGGGGCAGCTTGCGGATGCCGGGGACCAGGTGCCGGCAGACTCCGTCCGGGCCCTGCAGGACGCCTGCCGGGCCTGAGCGGCAAGGGGCCGGAAGGCCCTTCAGCACGCGGATGCCCGCTGCTACCTTGAAGTGACGAACCAGTAAGCCTGTGGGTCACGCGCGAAGGAGATCGCCATGGCGGAACGCGGCAAAACCACCTCAGCCCCACTCGTTGCGGAGGAGGAAAAGTGACCACAAGCCTGCAGATATATGCCGATCTATACCGCACCCCCGGTCCTTGGTGCACGGCGTACGTGAACGCGGGAACCGGGACAGTGGACACGCTCGAAGCCGGCGACGTCAGGCCCGGAAATACACGGGCCCAACTCGAAGCAAAAGGGGCAACCCCCGCTGATATCGAGGCAATGGAACAAGCCCTCAAGCCGGCAGCCGGAGTACCGTCCCCCGTGGCACGGTTCGCCCTGGTCCATGCCGGGAAAACTGAAGTCAATGAGGTGCTTCCGGGCGGTCTTGTCCTGCCCGAGCGGCTGGCCGTGGAGCCTGTCCCTGACCTGCTGCCGCTGGTCAAGCACCGGCCGGAAGACCTTGCCTATGTCGTGGCGGAAGTAAGCCGGGAACATGGCGAAATCCGGTTGTACCGGGCCGGGTCAGGGGTGCCCGCCGGCGTGCAGGAAGTGGAGGGCGAGTCCGAGCACGTGCACAAGTTCCACGGCGGAGGCTGGTCGGAGCTGCGGTTCCAGCACCACACCGAGGACGTCTGGCGCCGGAATGCCGACGAAGTGGCGGGCGAGATAGACAGGGTGGCCAGCTCCAGCGGGGCCCGGCTGATCGTTCTCGCCGGTGACGTCCGCGCCCGTGGCCTGGTCAAGGACAATCTTTCCGAGGCCAGCAGGACATTAGTGTCGGAAGTGGATTCACACACCCATACCGCCGGCGCTGACAGCGCCAACCTGGAGGACCAGGTAAACCGCCACGTTGCCGAGCTGTGGGCGGAGGAGCAGAAGGCTGTCATGGACAGGCTGGCCGTCCAGGAGGGCCAGGCCAATCCGGAGGCAGCCCATGGCATCGGAGCGGTTGTGCATGCACTCCAGCAGGCGCAGGTGGAGCTCCTGATCCTTGATGACGCCGTCTTGTCCGGACGGACCCTGCTGGCCCTGGATGCTGAGCCTTGGATCGCCACAGCCAAAGATGAAGCGCTGGCCGCAGGAATCCTGGGAGAAGTGCCGGCCCCTGCGGCGCTGCTTCGGGCAGCTGCCCTCACCGACGCCCGGGTCCTCCTGGTTCCGGGACCGGTCCTGCCGGAGGGCGTGCCTGCCGCAGCATTGCTGCGCTGGTCCTCGGGACCGGACGTCCCGTCGTCGTAAGCCGTAGCGCCCCTGCAGCTTCTTGATCCTTTTCAGTTCTGGTGCGGCTGTTCCCAACCCCGGATGCCGGCCGCCCGTCCGGCCTGGGGCCGGTGCCCCGCCCGGTGTTCCGGCGGAGCAAACGGAAC
The DNA here is from genome assembly GCF_059414985.1 of Arthrobacter sp. SAFR-044. Lineage (NCBI taxonomy): Bacteria > Bacillati > Actinomycetota > Actinomycetes > Micrococcales > Micrococcaceae > Arthrobacter > Arthrobacter sp. SAFR-044. The sequence goes on from NZ_JBPFDN010000017.1 coordinate 67,591, forward strand.
CACGCCACTATCGCGGCTGAGTGGGACGGCACGGACAAACTTGGTGAGTTCCTCCCGGAGTTCCTTCCACCCGATGTCGGGATCGTCCGGATAGGCGTTGACCTCCGCTTGGCGCGCCGCTTCGACGGCGGCAACACCGGCGTCCGTCAGCTCCACTTTCAGCTGGCGGCGGTCCGAGGCGTGGCGGGTCCTGGTGATAAGTCCGGTGCCCTCGAGCCGGGTAAGGACCCGGCCCAGCGTCTGGCTTTGGACCCTGATCGCGTCGGCAAGTTGTTCCTGGTTCAGTGGGCCCCCCGTCAGGCCTTCCAGTGCAATAACGGCGGCACGGGTGAGGCCAAGGGGGGCCAGTGCATCGTCCTGTCGCCTCTGGATCAGCCGTGCCGCCAAAGTGATAAGGCGGTAGCTGCTCCGGGCGTCCGGATCGAGATTGCTGGTCATCGGCCGCGGCCTTCCTGTAGGTGGCTAAGTGCTGGTCACCCTGCGTCGCTACACCACTACAATAAGCATGCTTAGCAACATATTCGCAAGTAGGCTTACTATTCGCCCGCCGTTCAAGCCTATCCTCCGCACCGGAACTTCGAAACCGCAGCACTACCCCTTGCAATCCAAATGGGAAGTGTGCTTAGTATCTAATTAGTAACCTTGCTTACTAAGTTGCCAGCATTGCTGGTTCTTGATCGCCAGCTAACCCTTTCTGAAAGAGAGCGAAGATGACAGAGAACCAATGGCCCCAGACCCCGCACACCACCAGCGATCCGGTCCTCGCCGATCCTTATGGTGCAACGGAGGTAGCTCCCCAGCAGGCCTCCTACCCAACCACTTCGGGTGACACCTCCAAGACGCAGGCAGCAAAGGAGGAGGCCTCCAACGTTGCCGGTGAGGCCGCATCTGCAGCCCAGGGAGTGGCCCAGACTGCGAAGGAAGAGGCCGCGAACGTGGCGCATGAGGCGAAGGCCAATGCGCAGGACCTGCTGCACCAGGCGAAGTCCGGCCTTACCAGCCAGGCAGGCACCCAGCAGCAGAAGGCCGCGGAAGGCATCCGCACGATCTCCAGCCAGCTGCACAGCATGGCCAGCGCCCCGGACCAGCAGGGCATGGCCAGCGACTTGGTCCGGCAGGCGGCAGAGCGCACGTCCTCGATGGCGTCCTGGTTGGAAAACCGCGAGCCCGGTGACCTCCTGAACGAGGTCCAGCGGTTCGC